>JAGOML010000073.1:0-6535 GCA_017993575.1 Anaerolineaceae bacterium
ACACCCAGCTTTGGTCCACGGAAAACATCCTGGGGTGGGACGCAAACGACCTGCTCTACGTCACCCGCCAAACTGGCGCCTGCGTCTTCTGGCAGGAGCCAAATTCCAAAATCACCGCTGTGGATATCCTTGTTTACGACCCTCGCGCGCGCGCCATCGTGGATAGTTTTCCGCTCCCGCAGGATGCCGGAAATACCGGCAACAGCACCGGCGTGGGGGTCTCCCCCAGCGGGCGTTACATCACCGCCGACCCGTTTTGGTGTGGGCCGGAAGATGATCTTGTGCCCTATTTTGTTTACGACCGTCAAAGCGGCGCGCTCTATGCCCGGGAAGCTGGGCACACCCTCATCGCGGACAACGAGTTGTGGCTGGCGGAACTGGACGATTCAAAGCTCTTTGAAGGTGGTGCCAGCGAAATCCGGGTGAGAGGCATTGGAGAGGAGAATGCCCGGCTGACTTACCGCGCCGCGAATAACGGGGCTATTCTGTACAGCATGAACTGGTCGCCAAATTCAGAATTCATTGCCGCGCTCGAATACCCGTCCTCTGAAAACTGGACCGGGCGTTGGACCCCTGACCGCAAGGGGGGCAATAAGCTGATTCTCGTGCCGGCCGGCGGAATCAGCGCCGCTCTGCCCGGGCAAGCGGACGCTCTTGTTCTGGATGCCAACGTCTTGCATATCATTGGATGGACACCGGACAGCCGCGCCATCATCTATACTACGGGCGACATTGACGCGAACGGCTACTACCAGAACATCACCCTGCAGATGTTAAATTTGGATACGTTGGAGAAGACCACCATCGACACCGGGCAGATATTTAACGCGATGTACTAATTCTTGCCTGTGCCGGCGCGGAGCACCATGTTGCGTCCGAACAAAGCTCCGCGCCGGCCAGTTGGTTATTAACGTTTCGTAATAATCTCTGGACACTACGAAAAGCGGGGGGATAATTTGGTAAAATGACACTATCAAGACTTTCGTAATGTTTGTTTCGACCGCGATTTTTCGCAGGTCTTACCCGCAAGATTTCTTCCTGCCGAAATCCAGATAACGGGGAGGGACGGCAGGGGTTCGTTTTCGGAACCATAAAACAATTGGAGGTATGCCTTGGCTGGCATGAATCGTTTTACCCAAAAAGCCAAGCGGGTCCTCGCCCACGCTCAGACAGAAGCTGAGCGAATGCGCAAGCAGACCATTGGGACGGAGCACCTTTTACTTGGACTCATGATTGAAGAAGGCACGATCGCGAATCGTGTTTTGCGCGATGTTGGGATGGATTTAGAAGCCGTCCGCACCGCGGTAGAAGATAGAACCGGCATTGGAAACCAATCCGGGGATATGGTGCTGGGCGGTGATACCCAGCGCGTGTTGGAACTTGCCTTGGAAGAAGCCAAAGACAGCGGTCAAACCACGGTCGGCACGGAGCATCTGCTGCTGGCCATCGCGCGCTACCCGGTGTGCGAGGGCATGAAAGTGCTGGAAAGTTTGGGCGCCACGCCCGAACAAATTCGTCGGCAGACGCGCAGGGTGATTTCCGAAACCCGGCAGGACAGCGAAGAAGACACTTCCCAGGCGCCACCGCCCAACTTTGAACAGAGCCCGGCCAGCGTCGGCCGTCCGTCTTCGCGCCGCAAGGAAAAGGAAAGTGGAAAAACCCCGCTGGTGGACCAGCTGGCAACAGACCTGACCGCCCTGGCGGAAGAAGGCAAGCTGGACCCGGTCATCGGGCGCAAGAAAGAAATCGAGCGGGTCATCCAAATTCTGGCGCGCCGCACCAAAAACAACCCTGCGCTGATTGGTGAACCCGGCGTGGGTAAAACCGCCATAGTCGAAGGCCTGGCGCAGCGCATCATCGAAGGCGATGTGCCCGGTCTGCTGCTGAATAAACGCGTGCTGCAGCTGGACGTCGGCTCGCTGGTGGCAGGTACCATGTATCGCGGTCAATTCGAGGAACGGCTGAAACGTGTAATCGATGAGCTGAAAAGCTCCGGCGCGATCGTGTTTATTGACGAACTGCACATGCTAGTAGGGGCTGGTTCCTCCGGCTCATCGGTAGACGCGGCTAACATCCTCAAACCCGCCCTTTCCCGCGGGGAACTTCAGGTAATTGGCGCGACCACGCTGAACGAATACCGCAAAAACATCGAAAGCGACGCCGCGCTCGAACGCCGCTTCCAGCCCATCGTGGTGGACCAGCCCTCGCTGGATGAAACGATTGAGATTCTAAAAGGCCTGCGCCCGAACTATGAGGAGCACCACCGCCTTCATATCTCGGATGAAGCCCTGGAAGCCGCCGCCAAGCTCTCCTCCCGCTACGTGACCGACCGCTTTTTACCGGATAAAGCCATCGACCTGGTGGATGAGGCGTCCTCGCGCGTGCGCATGTACAAAAGCGAGTCCGCTGTCAGCAGCAAGGACCTGATGAACGAGCTGCGCGAACTCCGCAAGGACCTGAAAGGCGCCCGCGCGGCTGAGGATAATGACGCGGTACAGAATTTGCTGGCCAGGCAGTCCGGGTTGGAAGAAAAGCTGCAGGCGATGCAGGCAAGTTGGGACCGCGAATCCGCGCCCACGGTAAGCGCTGAGGACATCAGCGAGGTTATCTCCATGTGGACTGGCATTCCGCTGACGCAAATCGCTACCGAAGAATCCGCCCGGCTGCTCAACATGGAAGCGGAACTTTCCCAACACATCATCGGGCAGCAAGAAGCCATTGAAACCGTTGCCAAGGCGGTACGCCGGGCGCGGGCGGGGCTTAAGAATCCCCATCGACCAGTCGGCTCATTCATGTTTCTGGGCCCCACGGGCGTTGGAAAAACGCAGCTGACCAAAGCTTTAGCCGAAATCCTGTTCGGCAGCGAAGAAGCTCTGATACAGATTGACATGTCCGAGTTTATGGAACGGCATACCATCAGCAGACTGGTTGGGGCGCCTCCGGGTTATGTTGGTTACGAAGAAGCCGGGCAGCTGACCGAAGCGCTGCGCCGCAAGCCTTACAGCATCGTCGTGTTTGACGAAGTCGAAAAAGCCCACCCCGAAGCGCTGCAGTTGCTTCTGCAGATAATGGAAGAGGGTCACCTCTCCGACGCGAAGGGACGCAAGGTTGATTTCCGCAACGCGATTATCATCATGACCTCCAATATCGGCGCGGACCTAATCAAACGCCAGTCTTCGCTCGGTTTTTCGCTGGACGTGGACAGTGCGCTGGAAGAACAATCCAGCTACGCCGACATGAAAAAGAAGCTGATGGAAGCGCTTAAGCGCAACTTCAGACCGGAATTTGTGAACCGATTGGACTCCGTGGTGGTCTTCCGCGCGCTTAATCACGCTGACATTCGAGAGATTGTCAGCCTCGAGCTGCGCAAAGTTTCGGAGCGCCTTGAAGAATACGACCTGACCCTGCAGGGCAGCGAAGCCGCGCTGGACTTTTTGGCGGATGAAGGCTTTGACCCCGAGATGGGCGCCCGTCCTGTACGGCGCGTGATTGAACAGCTGGTGGAAGAACCCCTCTCAGACGCGCTCTTGGCTCGTACCTTCACCAATGGGGACAGCATTCTGGTGGATTTGGAAGAAAGCCTGGACGCTGATGGGGATAAAATCAAAAAAATCGTCCTCACACGTCGTGAGAGGCAAGACCAACCGGATAATCCGGAAGTGGTGGGAGCGTAACATCGATGGCTAAAGCATACTCGCGCTATGTCTGTCAGGTCTGCGGAAAAGTCAGTTCTCAGGCATTCGGGCGCTGCCCTGCCTGTGACAGTTGGGACAGCATGGTCGAGGAAGTTGTTGAACCAGAAAGCAATCATTCAGCCCGCGCGGTGCGCGGGCTGAATGCCACCTCCCAACCGCGCCGCCTGGCAGATATCGAAGGCGAGCGCGAAGAACGCGTGCCGGTGCGCATGCAGGAATTTGCCAGGGTTTTGGGCGGCGGTATCGTACCCGGCTCGGTTGTGCTGATCGGCGGAGACCCAGGCATCGGCAAATCTACGCTCACCCTGCAAATGGCAATGGAACTGGCCGAACAAAATGTTGTGCTCTACGTCTCCGGCGAGGAGTCGGAACGCCAGGTGAAAATGCGCGCTAACCGCCTGGCAGTGAAAAACGCGGCCGGAGAAGCCGCCCTGCCCAAAAACTTGTATTTAGTTACCGAGACAAACCTTGCGTTGGTATTTTCACACATCCAGAGTGTTAAACCCACGCTGGTGGTGATTGATTCCATCCAGACCATGACCCTGCCGGAAATGGAATCCTCCGCCGGCTCTATCTCCCAGGTGCGCGAATGCGCCGCGCGTTTGCGCGAGCTGGCCAAATCCAGCGGAATCTCCATTTTCCTGATTGGCCACGTGACCAAAGAAGGCACCATCGCCGGCCCGCGCGTATTGGAGCATATCGTGGATACGGTGCTCTACCTGGAAGGCGAACAGTTTCAGTCCTACCGCTTGCTGCGCTCGGTCAAGAACCGTTTTGGAGCAACATCGGAGGTTGGGGTTTTTGAGATGCAGGAGAAGGGCATGGTGGAAGTCAGCAACCCATCAGAGATATTCCTGGCGGAGCGTCTGATTAACGCGCCCGGTTCTGCTGTTGCCGTTACCATGGAAGGAACGCGCCCCCTGCTGGTGGAAATCCAGGGGCTCACTACGCAAACCAGCTTTGGCAATCCGCGCCGGAACGCCAACGGCGTGGACATCAACCGGCTGCTATTAATCTCGGCAGTGCTCACCCGCCGGCTTGGCCTGCGCCTGGGTGAACAAGATATTTTCGCCAACGTAGTCAGCGGGCTGCGCGTCTCCGAGCCAGCTGCCGACCTGGCAAGCGCCGCCGCTATTGCCTCATCCATCAAAGATATCCCTTTACGCGCGGATACGGTGCTCATTGGCGAAATTGGACTTTCTGGCGAGCTGCGCATGGTCAGCCAAATGCCCGCGCGCCTGCGCGAAGCCGCCCGGCTGGGCTTCAAGCGCGCGGTCATCCCACGCCGTTTGCGTTCTAACGAACCCTGGCCTGGCGGCATTGAAGTCATTGAGTGCCGCTCTCTGCGGGACGCGCTCGCTGCCGCTTTATTTGAAGAAACCAATAATAAATGAAAGGCTAATCGCGATGACAGCTTCATTTTTGGACAGAATGCCGTTTATTGGCGCCGTGCGGCGGAATCACGCCCTGGAGCATGCCACCATGCAGGTATTGGCTGAAAAGTTTCAGGGGCTTCCGATGGCAGGGCTTTCCAACCGCCAAGGTTTCCTGCTTATCGCCGACCTGCCGACAGAAATAGTGACGGAAGCCGCCCTGGAAGCAGAAAAACGCTTGAAAGCCGGTGAAAGCCAGCTGGCCATCCATCCGCACTGCGGCACCAACCTTGCGGCTCCCGCGCTCGCGGCAGGCGCGGCAGCCTGGCTGGCGCTGTGGGCCAGCAGCGGCTCTAAAAAACCCAGGCTCCCACAATTCATTTTCGCGCTGTTCACCGCGGTGCCTGTTTTCTTCCTCGCGCGTCCGCTGGGTCCGCTGCTGCAAAAAACGCTCACCACCAGCGCGGAGCAGGGCGAGCAGCGTGTTACGCGGGTCGCGACCACGCGTTTTCGCGAAAACTTTTTGCACAAAATCAACACGGGGGAGTAAGAGCGGTTATGGCGGATTTACCCAGGCTCACCCTGCTGCGCGGCGATGACCTAACGCGCGTTCAGGCATTGCTCACCGAATTTAAGGCCAGCTTGGGCGACCCGCAAATGGTGGAGATGAACACTACCCTGTTGGATAGCGAAACTCTGAACCTGGAAGCCCTGCGAGCCGACTGCCTGACCATGCCATTCCTGGCGGAACGCAGATTGGTGGTCGTCCAAAAAGCCCGCCCGATTCTTGCCAGACTTAATCCCGCCGAACGCGCGAAATTGCTGGACATTCTAGAAAATTTACCGGACAGCTCCGCGTTGGTCCTGGTAATCGAAGACTCGCAGTCATCCCGACGGGGTGAAAAGTTTTGGGAAAACACGCGCGCGTATGCCTGGCTGCTTGAATGGCTTGGCGCGCACGCGGAAATCGGGCAGCTGATTGATTGCGCGCTGCCCGAAGACGCGGACATGCCCGCCTGGATCGCGAAACACGCGCGGGAAGCGGGCGGCGAATTCCGCACGGATGCCGCCCACCTGCTGGCAAGTTATGTTGGCAACAACACCCTGCGCGCCAAGCAAGAGGTGGACAAATTGCTCACCTACGTGAACAGCGAGCGGGCAGTCACCACCCAGGACGTGGTTTTGCTGACCTCACAGGAACAGGAAGGCAATATTTTCAACCTGGTCGACGCGCTGGGAGAGCGCAATGGCCCGAAGGCTATGGCGCAGTTCCGAATTCTAAGCGAAAAGAGCGAGATCATTGAGCTTTCGGGCATGATTTACCGCCAGTTTCGTCTGCTCATCCAGGCGCGGGAGATTCTGGACGAAGGCGGCAGCAGCCGACAGGTGGAAAAAGAGCTGCGCGTTTTGCCATTCGTCGCGGATAAACTGACAAGCCAGGCGCGGCGCTTCAGCATGGCGCAGCTG
>JAGOML010000074.1:0-6519 GCA_017993575.1 Anaerolineaceae bacterium
TCCTGCGATTGCAAGCAGGAGTAGTAATGCCATTTTTATTGTTTTGGTTCTCATTTTGCGCTTCTCCTGACTATTTTTTGAGAGTGTGCAAGTCGGCACATATCAGATTCTTTATTCGCAACCTAACATGCGGCTGGCCGGATTTATCTGCGGTGGCCATGCGCGCGATAAGCGGCTCGGACAAAAAAGTGTTTATAAATTCGCGTTTTTCTTGAGGCAATGCTTGCATGACTGCTCCGGTTTTCAAGGGTTTGGTTGACCTGCAACCAATCTTATCGCAGAAGCCTGCGCTTGCGCAATGCTGCTTTCTCGATGCGTTAGGAAATGAACAAGAATTGGGGGACGAACCAATGGAGGCATTAACCAGGAAACCGACTGCGAATTAGTTATGCCTTTATGATAAACGCTGTATAGACAAGCTCAACAGGGAGATCGCTTCGCAAGCTCGTGATAACGCATTAATGCGAGATCCTTCGCTGTCGGTCTGTGCCCGATAGGGTATCAGGAAGATAAGCATTCCTTAGGGGCCACCTTTCCCACACCCGTAACGCTTTCAGTTATTCCTCCTGGACAATTTTCTCCGCAAATACTAAGGCCGCAGCTGCCGTATCAGCCTGCTTGACGGGGTTTAAAAATTGATGTTATTATCCATTTATGTATTTACGCGGAAGCAGTCTTTCCCTACGCAAAAAACGAAGGCGCGGCAATCCACTACTCATCATTCTGTTGACAGCCGCTATTGCCTTTTTGGTGTACTTTAATGTGGTTGTCGCGCCAGATATGAGCCCGCCCTTTGTTCCGACGCCTACTATTACCCGCGATCCGATATCATTTGAAATTGAAGCGGACGGACTCGCGGTTGAGGGTAAATTCCTATCCGCGATCGAAACTTATCAGGCAGCCATCAACGCCAATCCCCGCAATATTGATAACTACCTGAAAATTGCCCGTTTACAAATATACTCAGGCGATTATCCGCAGGCGCAGGTAAACGCTGAAAATGCCATCCTCCTAAACAAGACCAGCGCTGACGCTTTCGCGCTGTTGGGTTGGGCGAAAGGGCTGCAGAAGCAGTACCTGGAAGGCGAACGCGACGCCCAAACCGCCATCCAGCTGGACCCGAACAACGCCATCGGTCACGCGATTTATGCTTATCTGCTGGCGCTGCGGGTGGAAATTGGCGCGAACGAGCTCAACACCGTAGACCTCGCCATCGAAGAATCCCGCACCGCGTTGGCATTGGACGCGAATTTACTGGAGGCGCGCTGGGCGCGTGGTTATGTGCTTGAGATTACCAGCAACTACGCAGAAGCCGTGGAACAATACGAGGTTGCCATCCAACTAAACGCGAATATCGCGCAGCTGCGGCTTGCGCTGGGACGAAACTATATGACCCTGGGCAATTTTGATGAAGCCGTCTTTGAGTTCACCAAGGCCTATTCCCTTAACCCGACGAACCCAGTCCCCAACTATTTCATCTCCCGCGTATACGGTAACTTGGGAGAATGGGCGAAAGCCATCCAGTACGGTGAGCAAGCCCTAAAAGATGGACCGACAGAAGCCTACCTTTACGCCCACCTGGGCACCATGTATTACCGCAGCAACTCCTACAACCAGGCTGTTATCTACCTTGAAAAAGCCGTGCGCGGGGGCGTCACGGAAAGCGGCGCGGTGGTGCAGGGGCTGCCTCTGGACTATTCCACCTTTGTTATCGAAACCTACAGCCGATACGGCCTCTCCCTTGCGCGGATTAACCGCTGCAATGAAGCGGTCGCGGTTGCCAATGGCATGCTTCAAACAATACCAGATGACGCGGACGGCGTTTTTAATGCCAATGAGATGATCCGTATTTGTCAGCAGAATCTGATTAACCCGCCTACCGCCACACCGGTGCCAACAGCTACTCCCGCAACCGGCCCTTCTCCAACGCCGACTCCAACGCAAACACCAGCGCCGTAAGTATGTACATTAAAGAACGACAAAACCTGTTTCGAAATCCTAAAAATCAGTCCAATCCGTACCGGATTATGCTTTTACTGCTGATAATCGTGGTGCTGGTTGCCGTTCTGCGCAGTTACGCGCAGGGCGCTATCTGGCCGCCATTTATTCCTACCCCAACCCCTACGCGCACGATTAATTCCTACATGATGGAGGGCAGCACGCATTATTTGGCGGGCAACCTGGAGCTGGCGATTTCGTCTTACAACAAAGCCGTACTGATGGACCCGGGAAACACCAAGCTGCTGGTGGACCTGGCAAAAATTCAGGTCTATTCCTCTAACACGCTGACGACCGACGCGGACCGGCGCGCGCGCCTGGCTGAAGCATTGGCTGTGATTGATCAAGCCAAAGCACTGGAGCCGAACAGTTCTGATGTGCTCGCCACCCGCGCCTTTGTGCTCAACTGGAACGCGAATCCGACCTTGGCTGGCGTTAATTCCCAGAACCTGCAGAATGAAGCGGAATCCGAAGCACTCATGGCGCTGCAGATGGACAGCAAAAATACGCTGGCGATGGCGTATTACGCAGAAATTTTGACCGACCAATACAAATGGGTGCAGGCGCGCGAGTACATGTCTCAGGCGATGGAGAACGGCGCGCAGTACATGGATGTGCACCGCATCCAGGCTTACCTGTACGAAGTGTTGGGTGAATACAACCTCGCGATTGGAGAATACCAAAAAGCGATTGAAATTACGCCTAATCTGACGTTTTTGTACAATTCCGTAGGCAGGCTCTATCGCCACTTGGAGCAGTATGACGTGGCGCTTGAGTATTTTGACCGGGCAGCCAGCCTGAACGAACAATTGGGCATAAAAGACCCTATCCCTTACATGCTGATTGCCAATACCTACGTGCGCATGGGTGAGGCAATGGTTGCATCTCGGAACGCTTATAAGGCGCTTACCTTGAGCCCTTACAATGCGGATACTTACGGTCAGGTTGGGGTAATCTATTATCGCGCGCGCAACTACGAAGGTTCAATCCCTTTGCTGCAGTGCGCAGTGCGCGGATGTGACGCTGCCACCAGCTGCGAAGGCCGGGAATGCGATAATCCTGAAGAAGAGCAAATCGTGATTGAAGGCTTGCCGCTCTCGGATACAACCGTCACCTATTACTACATTTACGGTTCCGTGTTGGCAGGCTTGCACCGCCCTGGCGACGATAAATGTGAAAAGGCTCTGGAAGTGTTGGCGGATGTGCGCGCGGTGTACGCGAATAACCCCACGATTATGGGGATTGTGGAAGCCAGCGAAGCTATCTGCAGCGGCGATTAAATCCGATATTAGAACAATGTAAGAAGTCTCTATCAGCCCTTGACTTCTGCTTTTGAGGGTTGTATTATTGTTGGTGTTAGCACTCAATTATGTGGAGTGCTAAAATATTGAGAGAAAACCAAAATTTTGGAGGAATATATGACAATAGCAATGAAACCTTTAGGAAGCCGTCTGGTGATTGAACCAAAAGAGCAGGATGAAGTCACCCCCGGTGGGATTGTTCTGCCTGATACCGCAAAGGAAAAACCCCAGAAGGGTACCGTGATCGCGGTTGGTCCTGGTGACCGGAATGAAAAAGGCGAACGTATCGCGTTGGATGTGAAGGTTGGCGATTTGGTGCTTTTCGCCAAGTACTCCGGCACTGAAATCAAGTACGAAGGCAAGAAACTGTTAATTCTGCGCGAGAGCGATATCCTCGCGATCCTTGGTTAATTATTGCGATTGAAGGAGATACCCTATGGCTAAACAACTTATTTTCTCGGATGAAGCACGCCGTGCCCTGAAAAACGGCGTGGATATTTTGGCGAACGCAGTTGCCACCACCCTCGGTCCCAAAGGACGCAACGTCGCCTTGGACCGCAAGTACGGTTCCCCCACCATCACCCATGACGGCGTGACGGTTGCCAAGGAAATCGAACTGAAAGACCCCTTTGAGAATATGGGCGCCCAGCTCCTCAAGGAAGCCGCGACCAAAACCAATGACATCGCCGGAGACGGCACCACTACCTCCACTGTCCTCGCGCACGCGATGGTCAGCGAAGGTCTGAAGAACCTGGCCGCCGGTGCCAACCCAATGCTGCTAAAGCGCGGTATCGAAGCCGCCGCCAAAGCAGTCGCCGAAGCCATTCACGAGCAAGCGATTGCCATCACGACCAAGGAAGAAATCGGCTCTGTTGCCACCATTTCCGCCCAGGATGTTGAAATTGGCAAGCTCATCGCGGATGTGATGGACAAAGTTGGTAAAGACGGCGTTATCACGGTTGAAGAATCCAAGGGCTTGGAATTTGAAACCGAGTACGTTGAAGGCATGCAGTTCGACCGCGGTTACATCTCCCCTTACTTCGTGACCGACAACGAGCACATGGAAGCCAATCTGGATGACCCCTACATCCTGATTTACGACAAGAAGATCTCCGCTGCCGCGGACATGGTGCCCCTGCTGGAGAAAATGATCCAGGTTGGAAAGCGCGAAATCGTCATCATCGCGGAAGATGTGGACGGCGAAGCCCTGGCGACCCTGGTTGTGAACAAAATCCGCGGCATGATTAATGTCATCGCCGTGAAAGCCCCCGGATTTGGCGACCGCCGCAAGGCTATGCTGCAGGATATCGCTATTCTGACCGGCGCTACTGTTATTTCGGAAGAAACCGGCCGCAAGCTGGAAAGCGCGAGCATTGAAGACCTCGGCCGCGCCGAAAAGGTTACGACCGACAAGGACAACACCACCATCGTCGGCGGCAAAGGCAATATCTCCGCTATCAAAGGCCGCATTGAGCAAATCCGCGTGGAAATCGATAACACCACCAGCGATTACGACCGCGAAAAACTGCAGGAGCGCCTGGCCAAACTTTCCGGCGGCGTTGCCATCATCCGTGTTGGCGCCGCGACCGAGACTGAACTGAAAGAAAAGAAACACCGCGTGGAAGACGCCCTCTCCGCGACCCGTGCCGCAGTTGAAGAAGGCATCGTGGCTGGCGGCGGCGTTGCCCTGGTCAACGCGGTTGCTGCTCTCGCAGAGCTGAAGATGGACAGCACTGACGCGCAAATCGGCGTGAACATTGTCCGCAATGCCCTCGAAATCCCCATGCGCCGCATCGCCGAGAACGCCGGCAAGGACGGCTCTGTGGTTGTCGAGAACGTGCGCCAGAAACAGGCTGCCACCGGCAATAAACACCTGGGTTACGACGTCCTCAATGAGGAATATGGCGACCTGGTCACCAGCGGCGTGATTGATCCCGCCAAGGTTACCCGCGGCGCTCTGGAAAATGCTGCCTCTATCGCGGCGATGATCCTGACCACCGAAGCCCTGATCACCGATATTCCCGAAGAGAAAGCTGCCCCGGCAATGCCCCAGGGCGGCATGGATTACTAAAATCCGATTAGGTTCCAAAGATGAAGCCGTCCGCGAGGGCGGCTTTTTCTTATCCCAAGGACAGAGCAAACGCGCAGGGCTGGTTGTAAAACAGTGCTGGCACGACATCAAGCTGGCAAGCGTGCCATTTGAGCCACAGCTTTTCAAAAATTGCTGCGGGAGTGGGACCAAGCAAATGCCTCTGTTAGAATAGAGCAAGACAAAGGAGAAGGCAAAAAATGAATACTGACGACCTGCCCATCAGACAAATCCTAAAGTTTCAACAGGACGAAATAAACGGTTACGAGATCTATAAAGGGCTCGCGAAAATCGTCAAAGACCCCGCCAACAGCAAAATAATCGCGGATTTATCCAGGGATGAACTGGGGCATTACCGCACCTGGCTGCGTTACAGCGGTCAGAAGGTAAAGGCGAACAAATTCAAGGTATTCTCGTATTTGCTGCTTGGGCGGCTCTTTGGCTATACCTTCGTCATCAAGATGCTTGAGAACGACGAAGATAAGGCTTCGGAAGGGTATGAGCCGTACAAAGCCCGTTTTCCCGAATTGGAAGCCATCATCCGGGATGAGGATGAGCATGAAGAAATGCTGATTGGGATGATTGACGAAGAAAGCCTCAAGTACTCGGGTTCCGTGGTGCTTGGGCTGAATGACGCGCTGGTGGAACTGACCGGAACTCTGGCTGGTTTGACCCTGGCCTTCCAAAACACGCGCCTGATCGCGCTGAGTGGGCTGATTACCGGTATTGCCGCGGCCTTATCCATGGCTGCCTCCGAATTTTTATCCACCAGTTCCGAAGAAACCAATAAAAACCCGCTCAAAGCTTCAATCTACACGGGAATAGCCTATATTGTTACTGTAACGGTTCTGATTCTGCCGTACTTGTTTTTTAACAGCTACTATGCCGCCCTGGCTGCCATGCTGATTACAGGTGTGCTGGTCATCGCGTTGTTCAATTTCTACAATTCTGTGGTACGTGAGGAACCTTTCTTTAAGCACTTTGCCAGAATGGCGGCAATCAGTCTGGGCGTGGCGGCCCTCAGTTTTGGAATTGGTTACCTGGTGCGCAGCGTCTTTGGAATTGAGGTATAGGCATTTGTTCCCGATTGAAACTCCCTACGCATAAATGGGTATAATTATCGTATGTTGA
>JAGOML010000075.1:0-6513 GCA_017993575.1 Anaerolineaceae bacterium
CAGTATTTCTGGCACCGTTTTTTCCATCACCAACCGGACCTGAATTATGACAACCCGGAAGTGCAGGATGCCATACTGGAAACTGTCAAGTTCTGGATTGACCAAGGCGCGGACGGCATCCGCGTGGATGCCCCACCCTACCTGTTCGAGCGCGAAGGCACCAGCTGCGAGAACCTGCCCGAAACACACGTTTTCCTTAAACGTTTGCGCGCCTTTGTGGACGCATACAAGCCGGGCGTTTTGCTGCTTTCTGAAGCCAATCAATGGCCGGAGGATGTCATCCATTATTTTGGCAGCGGGGACGAAATGCATATGAATTTCCACTTTCCGCTCATGCCGCGCCTGTACATGGCGCTGGCGAAAGGCGACCGCACCCCGATTGAAGAAATCCTGGCGCGTACGCCGGAGTTGCCCGCTAACTGCCAATGGGGCACTTTCTTGCGCTGCCATGATGAACTGACGCTTGAAATGGTGACCCCGGAAGAGCGCCAATGGATGTGGGAGTTCTATGCCCCCGAACCCCGCATGCGCCTGAATATGGGCATTCGGCGGAGGCTGGCACCCCTGCTGGGCAACGATAAGCGCAAAATCCTGTTGATGTATTCGCTGCTGCTGACAATGGGAGGTTCACCTTTCCTGTATTACGGCGATGAAATCGGCATGGGCGATAACATCTGGCTGGAGGACCGCAACGGCGTCCGCACCCCCATGCAATGGGAGGACATCCCCAGCGGCGGTTTTTCGGATGCACCCGCGGAAAAGTTTTACGCGCCAGTTATTTCAGACGCCGAGTACGGCTGCTCGCGGGTGAACGCTGCCGCCCAAATAGCAGACCCCAATTCATTGCTAAATCGCATTCGCCATCTGATAGCTGTTCGCAAACAGCACGCCTTATTTGGTTGGGGCGATTTTGCCTGGCGGGATTTCTCTTACAGCCCCAAGCAGGTGGCCGCTTACCAACGAAAATATGAAGGGCAGCGCGTGGTGGCGCTGAACAATTTGACCGATAGCGAAGTTCACGGGTGGATCCCCGAGACAGCAGCCGCCTTTGAGGATTTACTAACCGGCGAACGCGTTCTCCCCGGAGATTACCACCTGCCGCCATATGGTTTCGTATGGCTAAAACCTATCGGCCCGGACCTGCCAAACCAGCCCATGGGACCTAACGCTCCACGTCCGCAATATCTTGGCTCGGACAAGGAGTGAGACGGGGTCAGGCGTGAATTGCGGGAACGCGGCTTGACAGGATGCGACCATAGATAAAATTTATTCTTTATATGGCAAATTATTGAGAGTGTTTGTCTTCTCTTCGACGGAGGTTAACTTATGAATAATCCCATCTTTGGCGGCATTGAAGGCGGCGGCACCAAGTTTGTGTGCGCCGTGGGCAGCGCGGAAGGCGAAAGCCTGGCCGAAACGCGCTTTCCTACAACCACCCCGGAGGAAACACTCGGCCGCGCGATTGCCTTTTTTCAGGAGCAAACCCGCGCGCTGGGGCCCCTCTCAGGGCTGGGCATCGCGTGTTTTGGCCCGCTGGACCCGGACCCCGGCTCCCCCACCTACGGCCGCATCCTGGCTACGCCTAAGGCCGGCTGGGCTGGCGCGGATGTGGTCGGGGCGCTGCGTTCAAAATTTGCGCTGCCTATCGCGTTTGATACCGATGTGAACGGCGCAGCCCTGGGTGAATGGCGCTGGGGCGCGGCGCAGGGTCTTTCAACCTTCCTTTATTTCACTATTGGCACTGGCGTGGGCGGCGGCGCGATGGTGGAGGGCAAACTGCTGCATGGTCTCATCCATCCAGAAATGGGCCACATTCCGCTCCCTCATGACTACGCGCAAGACCCCTTCCCCGGCGGCTGCCCCTTCCATGGGGATTGCTTTGAAGGACTGGCCAGCGGCCCGGCCATGGAAAAACGTTGGGGACAGCGCGCGGAGACCCTGCCGCCTGAGCATCCTGCCTGGGATTTGGAAGCGCATTACATCGCGCGCGCCATGCAAGGCTTCATTTGCAGCTTTTCACCACAGCGCATCATCCTGGGCGGCGGCGTGCCGCAGCAGCCCGCGCTTCTTCCGCTGGTGCGCGCCAAGGTTCTGCAATACCTGAACAACTATGTCGGGTCGGATGCGATCCTCAAGCATATAGACAGCTACATTATTCCACCCGGACTGGGTTCGCGCGCGGGGGTGTGCGGGGCATTCGCTTTGGCGCAGCAAGCCGCCGCCGAGGCGGGCATATGATCCACGGGGAACTCGACCTGAATGCTGAAGCCAGCAGCAGCCTTGAAAAGCTCCTGCCGCGCCTGAGAACTGCCTTCTCGGAACAAATCGCGGCCGACGCACAGGCCTGGCAAGTTCTTACAGAACGCCTGGATGCTCACTTCCCGGCCTTATTCCGTCTGTATCACCACTTGTATGCTGAGCGTTACGACTTTTTTTACCACCTGGAAGCGCTCTTAGTTGAGCTGGCCAAGGCAGCCTTCTCTCGCCCCGCAGATTTGCGCGCGCTAGACCTGGAACGCGAGGCCAATCCGCTCTGGTTCCAATCCAATACGATGGTCGGCGGGGTTTGCTATGTGGACCTTTTTGCCGGAGACCTGGACGGCATCCGCGCGAAGATTCCATATTTTAAAGAGCTGGGCCTTACCTACCTGCACCTTATGCCGCTCTTCCGCATGCCAGAAGGCGAAAACGACGGCGGGTATGCAGTCAGCAGCTTCCGGGAAGTGCACCCTCCCTTGGGCAGCATGGCCAAATTGGCTGAACTCTCCCGCGCGCTGCGGGAAGAAGGCATCAGCCTGGTGCTTGACCTGATTATTAACCACACATCTAACGAACACGAATGGGCAGAGCGCGCCAAAGCCGGTGAACCTCGCTACGAGGCTATGTACGGCATTTACCCCGACCGCGTAATCCCGGATTTATACGAACGCAACCTGCGCGAAATCTTCCCGGACGAACACCCTGGGGCTTTTACCTGGTTCGAGAAACTTGATAAATGGGTTTGGACCACTTTTCATTCCTACCAATGGGATCTGGACTACGCCAACCCGGATGTCTTTAACCAAATGGCGGCTGAGATGCTTTTCCTGGCAAACCAGGGCGTGGAAATCTTCCGCCTGGACGCGGTCGCATTCATCTGGAAAGAACTTGGGACTGCTTGCGAAAACCTGCCCGAAGCGCACATCATCCTGCAGGGTTTCAACGCCCTCACCCGCATTGCCGCCCCTTCGATGTTGTTCAAATCCGAAGCCATCGTCCACCCGGACGAAGTGGTGCGTTACATTTCCCCGGAGGAATGCCAGCTTTCCTACAATCCGCTGGTGATGGCTTTGCTGTGGAATTCATTGGCTACGCGCAACGTAGACCTGCTGCAGCAGGCGGTCCACAGCCGCTTTGCCATCCACCCCAGCACGGCCTGGGTCAATTACGTGCGCTGCCACGACGATATCGGCTGGACCTTCGACGACGCGGATGCCGCCCGGCTGGGGATTAACGGCAGCGACCACCGGCAGTTTCTGAATGAGTTCTACCGCGGCCGCTTCCCCGGCAGTTTTGCCCGCGGGCTGCCTTTCCAGGAAAACCCAAAAACCGGCGACTGCCGCATCTCCGGCACCTGCGCCTCGCTGGCCGGGTTGGAAAAAGCGCTTTCGGAAGAAGGACCCGCCGAAGTGGAGCTTGCCATCCGCCGCATCGCGCTCTTGTATGATGTCGTGATGACGCTTGGAGGCATCCCATTGATATATCTGGGCGATGAAATTGGTATGCTGAACGACTATGGCTACCTGGATAACCCGGCGCATAAGGACGACAGCCGCTGGGTACACCGTCCACCCGCGGACGCGCAGCGTTACGCGCGGAGGGACGACCCTAAAAGCCTGGAGGGACGCGTTTACGCTAACATGCGCGCGGTTATTGCCTTCCGAAAAGGACACCCGGAATTGGCTGGCGGAGAGCTGGAAGCGCTGGAAAGCGGCAGCAGCGCCGTGCTGATGTACGCCCGCTCAAACCAGGGTTCGCGCCGGCTGCTAATTCTGGCGAATTTTAGCGAAAAGGAGCAGTTGGTTTCCCCGTGGGCAGTCCAGCAAAATATGCTCGTCGCCAAAAAACGCCTGTTTGGCAGCGCGCAGCCGCTCCAGAACGGCACGCTGCGTCTGCCCCCCTACGATTTTTCAGTGTTTGGGTAACGACGGTTACGGAACACTATGGACGAGATTGATAAACGACATCACCTGGACGACGAAATCTTTAGCTACCAGGTCAATAATGAAAACAAGGTATTTATTTTTTGGAAGGGCAAGCAAGTCAAGGTTCTAAAAGGCAAAGAAGCTCAGCTGCTGCTCGACAAGATTACCGGACTTGACCATATCGGGGTTCAGTTGGAGCTGGCCAAGATTACTGGCAACTTTAGACGCGGCAACGAACGCTGAAAGACCCTGCGTTCCTGCTGCTTGCGAACTTGTCGTACACCCGACCGGCAGGAGTTGCTGCGAATGTTGGGTGCTCACTCGCCGGAGGCTGACCAAGAAAGCGCTTTCTTTCCTGCCCCACGCGCGGGTAACGCTCTCAGGAATCCCGCGTATCTAATCCACTAAAAAAATTTTACGGACCAGTTACGATTGGGTAGCCTTGCGCCTGCCAGTCATTCATGCCGCCAGTCATTGAGGTAACGGTGGTAAAACCTGCCGTTTCCAGGATATCCCTGCCCTGCGCGCTGCGATTCCCGGAACGGCAAACCACCACGATGGTCTGGTCAGTGGGCAGCTCCGCGGAACTCTGAAAAAGCTGCCCCAGGGGAATCAAAGTCGCGCCTTCGATGTGTCCTTGCTCCCACTCGCTCTGTTCGCGGACATCCAGAATCAAAGCACCTTCTTCTCGCAGCGCTGCCGCCTCCGCAACGCTTACCTCGCGCGGCAGTTTTTCTGTGCTGGCGTCGCCCTGCTGAAGCACCAGGTAAACAATCCCTACTGCCGCCGCGGCAATCAGCAACCAAGCCCAGGCGGGGAAGGATTTTCGGGGAGATTTGCGGGTGTTTTTCTTGGAAGCCATCGGTTTTCCTTTACCAATTTTCGATATCAGATTTTCAGGACAGATTATAAAGAAAACCAGGCGGATGACCAAATATCTACCGCCTGGCAGCTTATACAATCGCGCTCAGCTGTGTTTTAGGCTTCTTCGCCAGCGTCCTCGTCCGGGTCGTCTGCTTTGGGCTCCTCAGCCTCAAGCAAAGCTTCGGCAGTTTCCAAAACTGCGCCACCGGTCTGGTCGTTGATGACGGTCTGCGCGGTGTTCACCAGACCCACGCCCTGCGCCTGGTCAATCAACGCTTCGGTGTGTTGCACAAGGTCCACGCCCTGACCATCCACGGCTAGTGTTTCGGCCTGGGTGACTATCCCGCTGCCCAGGCTCTCGGCGCTTTGCTGCACACGGGTTGCGTCCAGCCGCGCGGTGTTAACGTCCAGCGTTTCAACAGTTTTCTGCACGATATCGCCATCCAGCGCGGAGCTGATTTCTTCACGCGTTTGGACGACTGTCATACTGTCATCTTCTACTATGCGGGTGCGGACGACCTGCAGCGTCTCCGGTCCGTCAATGCCATCCAGGTCATGCTCGACCACGCGCACAATTTCCACGCCCTCCCCGGTCTTGAGCAGCTCCTGCGCGTCTTCCAGCAAGGCTTCCGCTTTAGCTTGTTCCCCTTCCGCGCGCAGCACCAATTCTTCCGGGCTTTCCTTTTTGAGCGCAAGATAAAGCGCGAAGGCCGCCAGAACGCCCAGCAGCGCCCAGCCGTACCAAGGCAGGCTGTTCGGGTCCGCCTGGAGAACATTGAAACCAAACAGACTGAGCACGAGCACAGAGAACGCAATCAACATAGCCATAGAAAACCTCCTGAAATTTTTGTTTATTCCATCACAATTGTAATGTTGTTTGCGGCAAACACGGGCATTTGTCAGACCAAAACACTCACGCCGCGCACAGCCCCTTAAGCACGCGCAGCGCTCGCAAGCTGACCCATTTACTCACCTGCCCCAGCTTGCCGTAATTGCCCCAGGTTTTATCCGCGTAGCGATACTCCAATGCCCATTTGCCCGGCTGGGTCTGTTTGCTGAGGATAAGGTTTATCAAGCCCGTCAGGCGCGGGTCCGCCCCATAACCCAGGGGCACCAACGCTTCGGCCAGCTGCAGCAAATCGGTGATGTAGAAAACAGGGAACCCAAATTTCCACCAGTTTCCGCTGACCTTGCCCTGGTACGGCCAGGCTGCCGTCAGGGGGTCCACGTCCAAAAAGAATTTGGCGCCGCGTTCAATGGCTCGTCCAATCACCCCGCCGCGCCGTTCGGGCGGAAGCAGCGAGAAGGCCAGCATCACTTTCACCGCCCCCCAGGCGCAGGGCTGCGAATCATTCGCTGAACAAACAAAATCCGGACCGCGCTTATTCGCGTAATAACGCCGGGGCGTCGTTTTATCGCCCATTGGGGCAACCCCCTCTCCGGTCTGGCTGCGCGCCATCCAATC
>JAGOML010000018.1:0-31437 GCA_017993575.1 Anaerolineaceae bacterium
CAGTGCCCCTGCTTTGGTACTGGCTGAGACGGCGAAAACAATGTGTGCGTTACCTGGCAATCAGCTTATTAGCCCTGTGCATGGTCGGCGGTGTGGTCTACTTTGCGGTGGAATCCGCCGCGGCGCAAGTCCCCCAGGAGAGTTATTACCTGGACAAGTTGGATGCAGCGTTTTATCGAAAATACTGGGACGCTTTGCCACAGGAAGCTATGGTGTTTGACCTCATCCCATCACGCTCGGTTACGGTGTTTGCGCGTCCTCTGCGTTCCAACCAAAGCTGGTACGCGGAACTGCCCGAATACGGCGCCCTCGCCAGCAGTATGGACCCCCAGGCAATTCAAGCAGCGGGTTACGGATACATCTATCTGGGCAGCGGCGAATGGGATGATTTCTCGGCAGCAGTACAAACCGGGCTTTCAGACCCTTGCGTGGTTGTGGTGGACGAGGTGACCGGCCCGGACAATACATTCCGGCGCTTGTTGGATATTAAGGATTGTCAGTAATCAGACAAACTTCAGACGGACGGCAGCCACCCAGAGCATGCGCAGCAAAAGCAGCCCATGCCGCCAACGCTGGATGTTCGTTGTGCCATAGGTGCGCTCGCGGTAACGAATAGGCATATCCACCAGTTTCAGGTTCTGTTTTGTCGCTCCAAAAATCAAATCAAAGTCGCCAAAGGGGTCAAAATCCCCAAAGAACGCCCGGTTCTGCGCGATTTTTTCATAATCGGCGCGCCAAAGCACTTTCGTTCCACAAAGAGTATCCTTAATGCTCTGTCCCAACAGCCAGGAAAATGCCACACTGAAGAATTTATTCCCCAGGTTGTTCAAGAAGCGCATGGCTTCTTCTTCCATTGGGTAAATCAAGCGGACGCCGTTAATAAACTCGCCGTGGTTTTTTACCAGTGCGTCATAAAAACGCGGCAAATCCTCAGGCGGCACTGTCAGGTCAGCATCCAAAATCATCAACACGTCTCCACTGGCTGCCTGAAAACCTGCCCGCACTGCATCACCCTTTCCTTTTCCAGGCTGCTTGAGCAGTTTCACATTCCGCAGCGAATTTTGCATGGTGTCTTGAATGACCTGGAAGGTATCATCCTGGGAATGCCCTTCCACGAAGACGAGCTCGGTGCCGCTGCCCATTTCCGGCACGCGTTCAAAAATCTGCTGAATATTGCCAGCCTCGTTGCGCGCGGCAACAACGACAGAGACAGATGCCAGCTCTCTGGAGCCGCTGCTGCGCGGCCTGGCAATCATCATATTTGTCATGCATAAGTGCTTGAAAGGCCATAACCGGGCGACAACGCGGTTGAGAAATGGGCTGATGAGTGGAATATTTAACGGGAAAAGAACTTCAGTCCACTTTCGCACCACCTCAAAGTTGCCCAGGTTCAGCAGGTTCTTCATGTCGGTCTGAGTCAGCCAGTTCTGGTCCAAAAGAGATTTGGCTGTTCCCACCAGTTGAGCAAGCTTTAACGGCAGTTCCCATCCGCGGTTGTAGAAGTTCAATACCACGCGCGTGCGCGGACCGCAGACCCGGTGCAGTTCGTTCAGAACATTCTGAACATCCCACAAATCGTTAACCAGGTCCGAGAGAATGATGTAATCAAAAGTGGCATCCAGCCCGGGCAGCGCGTGCGCATCTGCCTGGATAAATCGCAGTTCGGGGTGCGCCAACTGGGCAGCGTAAACCATTCCGGAGGAAAAATCGATACCTACTCCCAAAGAAGGTTTTACAGCAGCCAGCAAATCCCCTTTTCCGCAGCCCACGTCCAATACAGAACAGCCTGGCGGAATGATGTGTTGGTAGACAAGCTTGAGGCGCTTATGATAATAAGCGCTCCAATTAATCTTCTTCGGCGGTTTTTCCGCCAAAGCGTCCCAATGCGCAGCGCGTTCCCCCGAGAACTTCAAATAGGCCTTGTCATTGGAATTAATGTAGGTATTCACGCGTTCTTCCGTACTTCTTTGATTACTAGCTTTGCTATCCCCAAAGTATAACAAAAATGCGCCTGCTCTCCGAATATTGTTTCAAAGGATTGTCGGCGCAATCACAACATCAACTAGCAGGCACCGCGCTTTTTGCTTCCTTATCGGCACGCTCGTTGTATCGATCCCCTGAATGCCCGCGCACCCACTCCCAACGCACCTGGTGGTGCTGCATTTCGATGTCAAGCGCTTGCCAGAGGTCAATATTTGCCAGAGCGCCTTCTTTGCGCTTCCAGTTGCGCTTCTTCCAACCCGGCAGCCAAATGGTCGCGCCGTTCATCAGGTAGCTGGAATCTGTCACGAATGTCACCGCAAAGGGCTCACTCAAGGCGCGTAAAGCCTGCAGCGCGGCCGTCAATTCCATGCGATTGTTGGTGGTGTCTTTTTCGCCGCCTTTCAGTACGCGTTCAACGCCCTGCGCAAAGAGAAGCACCGCTGCCCATCCTCCCGGACCCGGGTTGCCCCGGCAAGCGCCGTCACAGTAGACAGTCACTTCCGGCAGCTTAGTCGCCATTGCCCGCTCCAGCCAGTTCCAAGAGCGTCGCGTCCAGGGTTTCTAAAACCGTGGGAATATACTCCAGATCGAGCTGATATGCCCTGCGCAATGCATCTTGCAGCACAATCCGGGAAAACGCCCAATTTTCGCGTTCTGGAGCCAACTGCAGGCGCACCCCTGCTCGCAGAGCGCTAGCCCAGGCTGGGTGCTGGTGTGCGTAATCCGGCGCGATGTCTTGCGGATTTCCGACAGCCGGCCAGTATCCACTGACGCGTACGAGAGCTTCCTGGGAGGCGCCTTCAAGCAGCCAGCGCGCGAAAATCCATGCCCCCAGCTGTTCGGCAGCGCTGCCAGCTCGAATGCCAATGGAGAGCGTCTCCATGGAGATGCTTCCATTGCCTTCCGTGCTTGGGTAAGGCAAAGTAATAAATTTGTCGGAACTGCCAGCGCGCGCGTTGGAGCCTTCCTGCGTCAGCAAATCGTCGAGAGAGCCCTCGTACGCTAATGCCTGGCGCCGCGTGAAGTAATCATAGGGCGTTTTTTGCAAGCCGACCCACGAAGCGTCTTCCGCATAGGCAGATTTCAAAAATTCGATAGCTTTAAACAATGGTTCGTTATTAAAGCTGAGCGCTCCATCCCTTAGCGTGTTTTCCCCACCAAAAGCATAATGCCAAGCCAGCGGCGCTTGCGCGGAATCCGAAATCCACATCCCGCCAGCACCATTGTTCGTATCGTCATTATCCAGCAGTTTTTCAGCCGCGGCAGGCAGCATCTGCGCCTGCAATTCTTCCGGCGTTGCCGGCGGGGTGCTAAATCCGAGTTCCTCAGCCCAAGTCTGGTTGTAGAACAGTAAGGCAGGCTGGAAGGCGAGCGGCAGGTAATTCCAAGCCTGTCCATCCGCGGGCTTCGGAGCAAACGGCGCGAAAACCGAATCTGATTGGTAGGCTGCGCCAAGCCCCCAATCCGCATCGCGTATATAAGCAGAGAGATCAATCAGGCTGCTTGCGTCACGAGCCAGCGCGAGATCAAAGCCATTGGCGATGAATAAGTTCTGGGAGGCACCACCCTCCGCCAACGCGTCCGCGAGCGAGGGCAAGCTGCCGGCAGTCTGCGGCAGAACTTGGATTCCCCACGCATTGTTGGCGTTGAATTTTTCCACCAGAGCGTTAAAGTCGACTTCAGCCTCATCAATCCAGGGATGCAGCAGGCTGAGTTCCAATCCTTTAAGTTCTTCTATCCCCACGGTTGGGATGGGCACTGCTGTTGCCGTAGGCGAGGGACTGGGCGTGCTTGTGAAAGTGGGCTTTGGTTGTGTATTCGTCGCTTTCAAAAGTGTGGGGGTCGGCGATGCCTGCGGGGTCAGAACCGCGGTTTGGCAGCCTGCCAGCGCAAAAATTAGCAGAATTAAGACAATGAGGCGTGAAAAATGAATTTTCGAGTTCAAAGCTGTGCACCTTAACATAAAGGCGGGAATGGATGGGAGTCGAACCCACCACGGCTCGCAGCGCGACCCGACACTGATTTTGAAGACCAGGAAGCCCACCGGGACCTAACCATTCCCAAAGCTAAGGATATCCGAAAAGGAAGAGGCTTGTCAAGCGCGAACCCGATTCCCCGACGGTTCGTGCCATGAAGATAAAGAAACATCCAACGAAAGCGAAATTATTGTATAATGTGCATCCACTTCATAATAAAAGGAATTAAATGTCAGCAGAACTTAACCTCACGCCCGATTGGGTAAAAAACGCTGTTTTCTACCAGATTTTCCCCGATCGCTTCGCCTGGAGTTCCCGGGTAGAGAAACCAGGCAACTTTGAGACCTGGGACAGCGCGCCAACGATACATGGATTCAAGGGCGGCGACCTTTTGGGTGTCGCTGAAAAGTTGGATTACCTGGAAGACTTGGGCGTCAATGCCATTTACTTTAATCCCATCTTTCAATCCGCTAGCAATCACCGCTATCACACGCACGACTATTTTCTGGTCGATCCGCTCTTAGGCGGAAATAAAGCCTTCAAGGAGATGCTGGATGAAGCGCACAAGCGCGGCATACGCGTCGTTCTGGACGGCGTCTTTAATCATTCCAGCCGTGGTTTTTTCCAGTTCAACCATATTCTGGAGCTCGGCCCAAAATCACCGTACCTGGACTGGTTCTTTGTGCACGGATTCCCATTAAATGCCTATGAAGGCGCGCCAAAATACGACTGCTGGTGGTCTCTGCCCGGTCTTCCCAAATTCAATATGAATAATCCGCAAGTGCGCAAGTACATCTTTAACATTGCCCGCTACTGGCTGGAAGAAGGCATCGACGGCTGGCGCTTGGACGTCCCCTTTGAAATCGATGATGACGATTTCTGGAGGGAGTTTCGCGATGTGGTTAAAACTGCGAACCCGGAAGCTTACATCGTCGGGGAGATTCCAACCGAAGGACAGCGTTGGATGAAAGGCGATATGTTTGACGCGGTGATGAACTACCAGCTCACGCATGCCTGCTTAGCTTTTTTTGGCGGCAGCCGGATGGACTCGGGGCTAGCCCAGGGCATGATGGGCTTGGACGTGCCAGAGCCAATGGATGCGCAGATGTTCGCCAAACGCACCCAGGAACTTCTTGATATCTACCCGCGGGAGTTTTCCTACGCGCAGCTGAACCTTCTGGATAGCCATGATATGCCCCGCTTCCTCAGCCTTGTCAGTGAAGACACACAGCGTCTCTACCTCGCGTATCTGTTTGTCATGACCTACCCGGGCGCGCCATGCATTTATTATGGGGATGAAATCGGACTAACCGGTGGTGTTGATCCGATGTGTCGCAAAGCTTTCCCATGGGATCAAAACTTATGGAATCTGAACCTGAGAGACAAGATTCGCGAGTTGGCGCTTCTCAGACACGCTATGCCAGTGCTGCGCACCGGCGAGTACCTCCCTTTGCTCAGCCAGGGCTCCCTTCTGGTCTACGCGCGCAAAGATGCCGAGGATGTGGTGATAGTTGCCATCAACATGGATAATTCCGCTCAGACCTTTTCAATCTGCGTGGACAGCATGATTCCGGAAGGCGCCTTGCTTCAGGATCAAATCAGTGACAAGCAAGTTGTTGTGGAAGCTGGGGAAATCCGCGACCTGACACTCCCAAGAATGAGCGCTGTAATTCTGGCCTAAACCCCACCCAAGCTGAATAAAAAAAACCGCGCGAGCTATTGGTTGCTCGCGCGGTTTATTTATGGCAGCAAACCCAGCAGCCAGGGTTCAAGCAGAGGATAAATGGATACAGCCGCTGCTCCACAAAAGACCCCAATCAACCAACCCACCAACACATCTGAAAGATAATGCAATTTGAGAGCCACGCGGGAAATCCCCACCCCCAAAGCCCAAGCGCACATTCCCAGAGCTACGAGGGGTGTTGCTGTCGCGGAAACCATCACAGCAATTCCTGCCGCCCGCGCGGCATGACCGGATGGAAACGAATGCGGATCGCTGACTCGGTAGATTTGTCCCCATTCCCCTTCCGGGCGGCGCCGGCGAACAATAAACTTCATTGCCAGCACGAACGCAGCCAAGCCAATCAGACCAAATATCCAAAATAAGGTGCGGGCGCGTACATCCTCGCTGCCGAATAACAGCAGCAGGCTGAGAAAAATCAGCCAATACCAGGAATCACAGCTGTGCCCAAGCAGGATGAATAACCAGCGCAGCAAGCGAGCCTTTTCCGGCACCACTAAACCAACGGAAAGGCGCGCGTCCAGACTCAATAAACACTGCAAGAATGAGGATTTCTCCTTGGTATTGGCATTTGGTTCCGTATCACGCATTGGCGGCTGGGTCATATTTTGATGAATCTTCACAATAATCTGAATTCAGGTGGCAATTTTATCATAGCGGCGCATCGCCCCAAAGCAGGCAAGTCATGGCATTCGCGATGTGCGAGGTTCGCGAAGAAGTTTTTCAAATAAAGGAATTGATTTCCGTGTGTGATATTATTACGCCACTTTGGACCTCGAGGTGCGTATTGGATATCAGAAATCTGGCTGTGCTGTGGGATATGGATGGGACCATCCTCGACACCCTGGAATTGCATTATCTTACATGGAAAGAAGCTTTTAGCGACCGTCCCACGCGATTTTCCCGCGAATTATTCCGCAAGCATTTTGGCGGCAACAACCGCAGCACAGTTCCGATTTATTTGGGCTATGACCCTGACGAGGGATATTATCAACAGGTAGTAGCCCTGAAAGAAGAGTTATTTCGCCAGCAGTTGGCAGAAAAAACTAAGCTATTTCCCGGCATCCGCGAGTGGTTTGCCTATTTTGCTAATAAGGGCGCCAGGCAGGCAATCGCCTCATCCGCGATGCTTGAAAACATCGACAAAGTGGTGGATGCGTTTAATATTCGCTCATTTTTCTCCGCGTTGGTACCTGGAGAGAACTTGCCTTCCAAGCCCGCCCCCGATATCTTTTTGCACGCGGCCAGCCTGCTGGGCGCAGCGCCAGCGCATTGCGTGGTTTTCGAGGATTCGATGCATGGAATTAATGCGGCAAAGGCCGCAGGTATGATCAGCGTTGGCGTTGCAGGAACGACCGCGTTCAAACCGAATGACGCAGATTTTTTACTTGATAGCTACACGCAAAACCCTGCTCCGCTTGCTAACGCGATACTTGACCTGATTGATGCGCGCAAAATTGCTTAGAATTTTATAAAGGGAATAGCCGCGATTAGACCGAAGCCAACGACCACAATCAAAACGGCTATCCACAGATCGCTTTTTTGACGGGTGTCTTGTACGCGCGGCGCGTCCTGTCCAAACTGCAGTTCCCACTTTGGGCCAGCCAGAAAAGCGAACAAACCGCCGGCAATGGCTCCGCCCAAATGCCCAAAATTGTCAATGTTTGAGCCGGGGGTCAGCCCAATAGCGATATTCAAGAAGAATATAAAAACAAGATTGTTTAGCATTAGTCGGGCGCGCGGGCCAAAAAACTGTTTGTTCTGAAGAATCAACAAAAACTCCGCCGCGAGTAATCCAAAAATCGCCGTGGATGAACCCAGCGAGTTGTAACGGGAAAGGACAAACGAGAGTACGTTGCCCCCAAAGCCGGCCACCAGAAATAGCACTAAAAAGCGCCCATGCCCATAAATGCCTTCCAACTGTCTGCCAAGTATCCAGAGAGCGTACAAGTTCAAACCGACATGCAGGATTGATCCGTGCAGTAAAACTGGCGTGATAAAGCGCCAGAACTGCCCGGCCAAGATCGCGTTTTGGCTTTTACTGAGCAGCGCGGCCAGAAGATCGAAACCCAAAAATTGCGTGAAAAGCATCTGGCCGATATAAAAAAGCGCGATGATTCCCATCAAAACATAGGTCACGACAGGCTGATTCAAGGGCAGCGCTAGCGCTTTGCGAGCCTGCGCGTTTGGTTCTGGCGCGGGCTGGTTTTCAAGCGGTGGTTGTTCGCTCACAGGCAGACCTGCCTCGGGTGAACGCGGTGATGTTCAGCTGAAATGATTTTTTGAATTGTCTCCACTGTGGCAGCAAGTTGACAGTCAGAGTTCACCACGATGTAATCAAAGGCATCCAATTTTTCATATTCCTGCTCAGCGGTCTGAATGCGCAGAGCGAATTCCTCAGGGGATTCACTACAGCGACCAGCCAAACGCGCAATCCATTCCTCGCGTGAGTTGGCAGTCAGAAAGATAAGCACCGCCTCAGGGCACAAACCACGGATGGTCATCGCGCCTTGTACATCCAGCCGCATAATCACATCCTTACCGGATTGCAGCGCCTGTCGCACTTGCTCGCGCGGAATTCCTTTGTAATCGGAATACACGCGGGCATGCTCCAACAGTTCTCCTGAAGCAATCAATTGCTCAAATTCCTGTCGCGATACGAAGAAATAATCAACGCCGTCACGTTCTTCGGGGCGTGGTGGTCGGCTGGTCATGGTGACCACAAAGTGGGTGTTTGGATTTTCATCCCGCAGAGCCTGAACGACAGCATCCTTACCAATCCCGGAAGGACCGGAAATTACGATGAGCAGCGGCGTGAAAGGTTCTGGGCCAAAATGAAAAACAGGTGGAGTCATAAAGTTTCCAGTATTCCGCAAATTTGTGCCTTGATTATAAGCCATCTAGCCTGAATGCAAAACCAATAGCCCTGAAGATGAACCTGCTCGGATTTGGTATTTCAATAAATTAGCGTTAAACTAAGATAAACAGGCGCGTCCGGCCTTCCTGCGTCCCTAAAAAAAACCAGTGCATCACCGCTCGCACAGCGCCCAACGCAACTGTTTATTGTTCTGGAGAGCAAATCCAAGTGCCCTTCGGTAGCAAGAGCAGCGCTTCTACTATGCGTAAAAAGGAGTTTTCATGAAAAAAGCAGTCGTTATCAATGGCAGCCCAAGAATGGACAAGGGCAATACCGCGGCGTTGCTCGAACCCTTTATGGAAGGGATGCGCTCCGCTGGCGCAAATATCTCGCTCTATTATGCTGATAAGATGCGGGTACACCCATGTACCTGCGGACACATGGCCTGTTGGAATGCGCATCCGGGCGTGTGTGTATTCCATGATGAAATGGACAAGCTCCTTCTGGAACTGGCTTCTGCTGAGCTGTGTGTTTTTGGAGTGCCTGTATATATCCAGCTTCCGTCCGCGTTTCAATCAGTCTTGAATCGCATGGTGCCAATCATAGACCCCACAGCAGCCGTGTTCGTGGAGGGTAGGACTCGCGCCAAACTGAGGGGTGAATACGCGCTCAAGTGGACAGCGCTAGTGGCGGTAGGAGGCTGGTGGGAAAAAGAAAATCTGGCGCTTGTGGACCGCATCATCGCGGAATTTTCTGCTGATGCCGGCCTGATTTACGCCGGCGCGGTTCTCAGACCGCATGCTGATGCCCTTGGAAGCGAGAGAGTAACAGAAGATAAAAAAAAGGAAATCCTGGAATCGGTAAAGCAGTGCGGGAAGGACTTGGTCGCTACCGGTAAAATGAATCCTGAGTTGCTGGAGAAAATTTCACTTCCGCTAATTCCCTGGGAATAGTCAGGCGTTAAGGCTGCGTCCGCAGCATGCCTTGCAGAGCTTCAAAAGAACGCACTCCGCGGATGGCAGTGATGAAAGTTTTGAGGTTCGGGCTGCGCGCCCACAGTCTGCGCACTGTAGGGCCCACCGGGTCACTGCCGGCAGCTCCCCCGCCCGGTTGGTCATTGTAGGAGCCATAAAACGCGAAATAAGCCTGGTTCAACTTGCGTATTCCATAACCTTGCTCCCAAAAGAACTGCCGGCGGGATTCCATGTAAGCTTCGGCTTCATCTACTTTTCCAGCCTCGAGAAGTTCATCCACGCGCACGCGGGTCTTGCGCATCTCAGCCCGGAAATTGAATTCCGCGGGGTTCGCCGGATTTTGTTCAGGCAGCCGTGAACGTGACCTTGGTCCCGCTATGGGCAGCGCATAATCCGGAAAATCTCGCCCGATTAATGCGCGGCTGATTTCCTCTCCAGCCAGGTTGGCGACCGTCTCATTGATGGTTCTCATCTGCGGGTTCGAGTCGTAACGGATGCCCAAAGGAGTAAAGGTCAGATAGTTGTGAATCCATTCGTGCGCCACGGTTTCTGCCAACCAATTGAAATTGGTAGTCCGCATGACCATTGTTGGGTAAGCGCCCAACCCGCCAATTGGCTCAACCAGCGCGGAATATGCGTATTTGCTGTAAATTCCATCCTCAACTGCTTCTTTTTGGAGCGTATCCAGACCCGCGATGAGATTGGTGGAAAAGACTGTCCGTATTTCATTCCTGGGTGAGACAATCAAGTTCAGGGGCAAATCTGTCACCTGATAGAGCACGGGCGGCAGTACCTGCCCGCCCACTCCAAAACCAAGCGCAGCCAGGATGCTTTCAGTCTGGGATTGAAGCACTGCTTCAGTCAAAGGAGCGAGGGCTGCTAATCTCTGTTTGGCGGCGCTTAGCTCCTGGCGAGTTTTGGAGATTTGTTCCTGGCGGTCGGCAAGTTCAGGTTGAGCGACTGCCTGGTCCAGGCGCGCATTCCAGACTGCGGTTGTGTTCACTTGTTCCAGATAGGTTTTGACCAGGGCATTTTGCTGAACAGGATTCAGGAATCTTTCAGCTCTCAGCGCCGCGGAAACCGCTTTCTGGAACAGGGCTTGGGTGGTCCATTCCGTAAAGTCGAACTCAAGCGCGCGGCTGAATTCGCGCATTCCCTGAATAGGGTTCCAGACCGCGGCGGATGAAGCTGAAAGAGCTAGCAGCAACAGCCCAAGGATAAGCGTTAGCCGGAAGGCAGCGCCAGTAGGATTGATTGCATACCGAGATTCCACCAGCACATTTTAACATGTTGGCGCAGAGACACTGCCGCAAGCTTTTACTTCCGTTTTATTGGCACCTTGATAACTGTATAATCCACCCGTGAAGGCGAGAATCAATATGAACAAAGTGGAATTCATGAAACTATTGGAGGCAAGATGGCAAGAGCTTACAGCATCCACAGACGGGCTTGAGCCTTACCAAATGCTTATCCCCGGGGTGGTTGGCACCTGGTCAGTGAAGGACATCCTTGGCCACGTGACCAGCTGGGAGCAGGAAACCCTTTCCACGCTCCCGGAAATCCTGGCCGGAAAACCTGCGCCAGTTTATTCTCAGATATATGGCAGCATCGACACCTTCAACGCTTACATGGTTATGGCAAGAAACCGCCAGACCCTGGAAGAAATCCTGGCGAACCTTGAGAAGGTGCACGGCAGGCTGCTGCGTTTTTTGGAAGAAGCGGACCCCACCCAGTTTTTGGAAGAAACCCCATTTCTAATTCGGCTGAGTATGGATACTACCGAACATTACCCGGAGCACGCTGAGGCCATCCGAGCCTGGCGCGCCCGGAGAGGACTGTAACCCTTGAAGCAGACGCAGGCTTTTCCCCGTACGATTTCTGAATACATTGCCTCTTTCCCGGAGGAGAAGCAAAGCCTGTTAAATGCGCTTGCTAACAGCATCCGCGCGGCTGCGCCAGGCGCGCAGGAGAAGATTTCTTACGGCATGCCAGCATTTTTCCTGGATGGCATACTGGTTTATTTCGCCCTTCAGTCCCGCCACATCGGCTTTTACCCAACACCCGAGGCTATCTCTTTCTTTGCTGATGATTTGCGGATTTACAAGACTTCCAAGGGAGCCGTGCAGTTTCCGTTGGACAAACCCCTGCCGCTCGAACTGGTACAGAAGATTGTCCTGCACAGGATAGAAACTAACCGGCACGCGAAGGCTGGGGCTTAATTAAAGTCAATTCAGTCCTAATTTTCCCGCGGAGACCTGATGTATAATTTTCCACAGGGTGCCGTTTGGCATACGATAGGGAGTAACTTGTGAAAAAACTTTCCACTAATTCCATAATTATCATTGTGATAATCTTACTCGCGCTCCTTTGCGCGTGCGCTGCATGTCTTTTCGCCATCACTGGCGGCGCGCTGCTGAATCGCTGGGGAATAGACATTCAATCTAATCTGCCAACCCAAGCACTATCGACGGAAGAGACACCCGCTGCGGAAAACCTGGAGCAAGCTCTGCAAGAAGGCTTGAGCCAGGCAGAATTTTCTACTGCACTGGAAAACCTGAATTCGCTCCTGGCGGAAGTTGTTCCAGTTAATGATCCGGTGGACTTGGCGGAGCGGCTGGGTGGAAAAGTGGATGTGCCTTCCACGCTGCCAGACCTGAACGCCCCATATGAAGTTGGCGACCGCAAGCTTTTCTGGGTCACTAATACCGATACGAACGAGAACTTTCAGGTGGAAGCAGTTTTACGCTTTCTTGGGGATAATATTTACTTCTGGATCGAAGACGGCGTGGATTACCGTGAGTCAGATTTAATGCGTCTGGCGGAGACATTTGACCAGGAAATTATTCCCACTAACCGTGAATTCTTCGGAATGGAATGGAACCCGGGTGTTGATAATGACCCGCGCTTTTATGTGCTTTATGCTGGCGGCTTAGGCTCCTCCATCGCCGGGTACTTCTCTTCAGCGGATGAAGTTCACCCAGAAGCCCATCCATATTCCAATGCCCATGAGATGTTCCTGATGAACTCTGATACTGTGCAGCTTTGGGAGGATTACATCTATGGAACCATGGCGCATGAGTTCCAGCACATGATCCACTGGTATCAAGACCGCAACGAAGAAACCTGGGTTAATGAAGGCTTTTCCATGCTGGCTGAGCATGTGAACGAATTCGACGCGGGCGGTTTTGATTACGATTATCTGCTAAACCCGGATTTGCAGCTCACCGATTGGGGCGGCGATACCGGCGAGAATGGTCCCCACTACGGCGCTTCCTACCTCTTCATGACCTACTTCTTAGATCGTTTTGGGGAAGATGCCACCAAGGCCTTGGTCGCGCATAAAGAGAATGGTCTGGTCAGCCTTGAATCAGTGATGCGAGAATTGAGCTTAATCAACCCCAGCAGCAGCGCTATCTATACAGCTGACGAGGTTTTCATGGATTGGGCAGTAACCAACTACCTTCTTGACCCGAGCCTGGAAAACGGGCGTTATGATTACCAAAGTTATTCTCCTTCCCGCGCGCGTGCCAGTCGCAGCTTCAGTTCCTGCCCCGCCTCTGCTGTGACGGATGTCAACCAATATGGCGTTGATTACATTGAGATTAGCTGCCCGGGCACGTACAACCTGAACTTTCAGGGGACTACGGCGGTCAATATCTTGCCGTTGGATGAAAACCACAACAACACCTTTTTTTGGTCCAATCTTGGCGATGAATCTAACATGTCTCTTCAGCATACCTTTGACCTGAGCTCCGTGAGCGGCAGCGCTGAACTGACTTTCCGCACATGGTATGACCTGGAAAAGGATTATGACTACGTCTTTATCAGCGCTTCCACGGATGGAATAAACTGGCAAATTTTAAACTCGCGCACATGCACAAGCAACAATCCCTCCGGCAATTCCTACGGATGCGGATGGAATGGCAATTCCAAGGGCTGGATCATGGAAAGCGTAGACCTTTCGCGTTATGTCGGGGCTCTTGTGACTGTCCGCTTCGATTATGTCACGGACGCGGCCGTAAACGGCAAAGGAATGGCGCTTGACGATTTCCGCCTGGACGCCATTGACTACTCCTCTGACCTGGAAAAAGACGGAGGCGGTTGGCAAAATGCCGGCTTTGTGCGCCTTGGCAACACCCTCCCGCAAACCTACGCCTTGCGGTTGATAAAAACCGGCAGCAATCCGAGCGTCGAGACAATTGTTCTGGACGAGAACAACCGCGCCGAGCTGAGTTTCACCATCGGCGGAGATGTAAAAAGCGTCGTGCTTGTTATTGCAGGCACCACGCCCATCACCCGGGAAAAAGCGATATACGAAGTTCAACTGGAAAAATAAAAGGCTGGCGCAAAGACCAGCCTGAACGTTTTGTAACTTAATTGTCGGGATTAAAGGTTTCCCAACGCTTCCACCATGTTTGGATAAACTGTGAAGTACTGCAGGATACCGATTAAGTCCATCGAATCCCGCACATTTTCGTTAAGCGACACCAACACAAGGTCCGCGCGCTTTTTCTTGAGTTCCTTCTGTACACGGATGATGGACCACCACCCCGCGCTGGATACGAAGTTTATCTCGGACATATCCAAAACGATATCCTTGTCAGCAGGGATGAGGTTGGTTAAAACTTTCTCTAGCTCTCCAGCAGTGGCGCTGTCATAACGCCCGACTGCTTTTACTACGACACAGCGTTTGTAATCCGTTTTTGTGAATTCCATGACATTCCTCTGATTCTGTAATAACCACGATCGACAATAAGATTATAACATCTTTAAGTACGTTTTTTTTTGTGAACCTGTATAATAGGCAGCTATGCGATACTTTATCTGGACTGAAGGCTGTCAAATGAACGCAGCCGACTCGCGCCGACTGGCGCGTTCACTTGAAAATCTGGGCTACGAACCTTGCGCGAAGATTGATGACGCGGATGTGATTGTGCTCAACACCTGCGTTGTTCGCCAGAGCGCGGAAGATAAGGCCATCGGTCGCCTAAGCTCATTAAAATCCCTCAAACGTGAGAAGCCGCAGCTTATCATCAACCTGATGGGCTGCCTGGTGGGCGTGCACGGTAACCCTGCGCTGCAAAAGCGATTCCCCTGGGTAGATGTTTTTTCTGCGCCATCCGACCCACAGCCCCTGCTGGACTTTCTCACAAATCGCCTGCAAGCTGGCCAGGCTGAGCATTGGCGCCAGAATATCGACCTCATGCTGGATGAGGAATTTGGCGTTGCCGTGGCTGGCGAGCAGCGCGCGGTCTCCGAAAATCTGCCAGTGGTACTTGGCTGCTCGCACGCCTGCGCATACTGCGTAATCCCCCTAAAACGCGGGCGCGAACGCAGCCGTGACGCGCAAAGAATCCTGCGAGACGCTGCCACGTTCGCCGCGCAAGGGGTGCGCGAGATTGTGCTCTTAGGTCAAATCATCGACCGCTACGGCCTGGACCTGCCCGGCAGCCCACAGCTACCGCAGCTCTTGGCTTCTCTTTCGGAAATCCCTGAAATCAAACGTCTGCGCTTTCTCACTTCGCACCCAAACTGGATGAGCGACGAACTGATTGCTAGCGTGGCGGAGCTGCCAAAAGTGATGCCGCACATTGAAGTTCCCATCCAGGCAGGAGATGATGGCGTGCTGCTGGCCATGCGTCGCGGTTATACAAACCAGCAATACCGCGAATTGGTGGCAAAACTGCGCGAACGCATACCGGGCGTGTCCATCGCGACGGACATCATTGTCGGATTTCCAGGAGAAACAGAAGCGGCCTTCCAGAAAACTTACGATTTGTTGGCGGATTTACGCCTGGATGTCGCCCACCTGGCGCGCTACTCCCCCCGCCCGGGAACTTATTCCGCGCGGGAGCTGCCCGACGATGTTCCGGCTGAGGAAAAAATGCGCCGTTTCCGCTTGTTAGAAGACCTACAGGAAGGCATTCTCAGAGAGTTGAATGAAACCTTTCTGGGAAAACACGTTCCTGTCTTATTCGAACACCGCGTCAAAGGACGCTGGTATGGTCGCACGCCTACAAATCGGATTGTATTTGTTGACTCCGAAAAAGACCTTACCGGTCAGGAATACCAGGTGAAAATTGGCTGGACAGGCCCCTGGTCGCTGGTTGGCAGCCTGGAATCCAGCGCGTAACTTAGCTTAATACCTTATCCGGATATTGACACATGTCTACGAGCGGACAGCGGAAGCACGCGGGTTTGCGCGCCTGGCAAATTTCACGCCCCAGCCGGATCAAGTTCAGGTGCAGCGCGTAATAATCCGCCGGGTCAGCCGCTGCTTCCAGGTACTTATGCGTATTCTCCACATCCAATCCCAGCGGCCGCAAGCCAATTCGGCCTGAGACCCGGTAGATATGCGTGTCCACGGGGAAAGCCGGTCTGCCCAGCGAAAACAGCAGCACAATCGCAGCGGTTTTGCGCCCCACCCCCTTAAAGCTGAGCAGCCATTCGCGCGCCTCTTCCACTGGCAGTTCCCTCAGCCACTCCAAGTCAATCTCCCCCCGCTCTTCCCAGATGCGCCGCAAGGCTGCCTGGATATTCGGTCCCTTCTGGTTTGCCAGACCAGCCACGCGGATCACCTGCATAAACGCGTCTGGGTCAGCCTCACAAACTTCGTGCCAATCAGCATAGCGCTCGCGGATGGCGGCAAAAGCCTTATCCCGGTTAACGTCATTCGTGTTTTGGGAGAGGAAGGTGCTGACCAACTCATCGACCGCTGGCAGCGGTTCACGCCAAATCGGGAATCCAAAGGTTTCATTCAGCCGTTCGTTTACCAGCCGCAGCCGTTCGCGGTGCTCAGGCATAATTTCTAGTTCAGGTTTCACTTACCACCCTTGTTTCAGGCCGCGCGCGAGGGCAGAGTAAACCCAGACAGGCACAAATCTTTCGCCAACTACCAATTCGCGCCAGTTTCGGACAACAGGATCCGAGAAAGGTTGGAAAGCCTCATTTCGCACCTGCTTATCGTAACCTAAAGCTTCTAAAATGGCTGTTACGAGCGCGTATGTGGCGCGCCGGTCCGGGTCCCCATCCGAAAACTTTATAGCGATACCAATTCCAGGAGTTCCCTTGGCGGCATCCGGCAGCAAGCCAATCATCTGGTAACCTTCCGCTCCCCCTTTTGATATCAGTTTATCCCCAAACAGCTGCATCATCACCGTGTCCAGCTTGCCTGGACCAGCAACCATGACCGGATAGGCGCGCATGGCGTCCGTGATCCGTTTACAGGCAGCCTGACGCTCAGGTACAAAAAGTTGTGGGTCGCACAGGTGCGCGGTTGCCTTGGCAAAAGCGCTTAGCGGCAGGGCGTAAACCGGCGCGGAGCAGCCGTCCACACCAGGAATAAGTGCCTGATAGTGTACCCCACTCATTTCTGACATCGCCAGGCGAATACGACGTTGTACCCTTGTTTCAAGGTAAGTATAGCCTCTCAAACCGTCACCATGCATCTGTGCTGCTGCCAGCATGCCGCTGTGCTTGCCAGAGCAGTTATGTCGAAACGGGGTAGGTAGTTCTCCACGCATGCGCATGGCATCGCTGGTTGCGCGATCAGAAGGATAATGCACGCCGCACTCCAAATCGGATTCCTGCAGGCCTACTTTCTGGTGAATACTTCGCAGGACAGCCACATGCGCGTCGGTGCCGGAGTGGGAGGCGCACATGATCGCGAGTTCCTCATCGGTGAGGTCAAACTGCTCAAGACCACCATCTTCCACAAAAGGTAAAACCTGAAAAGGCTTCATCGAACTGCGCGGGAAGGTGACCAGGTCTGGATTACCCATAGAGCAAAGCCGTTTGCCCTGAGCATCCACCACCGCGAATGCGCCATAATGCACGCTTTCCACAATGCCACCGCGGGTCAGGTGAACCAACGGCTCGTAATCACGATTATTATTTATGACCACACCTCATGTTTCAGACGTGATTGAGTTCGTAGTAAGTCGTCAAGCCCCAGCGCAAGCGGTTGTAGTACATATCGCTGGTGTTGGCATTGGGTTCATACCTGCGCAGGATTTCGGGTATCAGCGTAAGCACTTCCTCCAGGCCTGCTTTTTTGGCTATGAGAGGCGAGAGGAGCGCTTTTATCGCGCCGATGTGCCCAATCATTTCATCAGCCTGGTTCTGCCCCACGACACCTGTACGCGCGGAGACAATCTGATAATTGCGGTACTTCTTGCTGCTCAAAAGGTCCAAATCCTTCAGCCACAACTCCAAATCACAATACGCCAGGAAGGGAGGTTGATCAGGAAGGACAGCATCACCAACAAATATCACTTTTCTGGATGGTAATTCCGCCCAAATACCAGCGAAATTGGAGCCTGGATGATATTCCAAAAAGATTTCGTTTTCATCCAAAAAAAGCGATAACGATTGATTAAACACAATTTCAGGGGGAAGCAAACGGAATGGGCTGATAGGCACTTCGTACCCTTCACCAGGAATTTGGCTCTCATCAACATTTTTGGAGGCGGAGGGCTTGACTTTCTCCTGCACAAGGCTGTTAGTGTGCGTAACGATGACGCAATCAGTGCCTTTTATGCTCAGCAGACGGTCGTAGTTGGTGTCAAGGTGTACAAGGAATTTGGGGTCCCCGGTGATCAAGCGGGCGGTGCCGCTGCGCCAGGAACGCATCTCATCCTGCCGGCTGGGTGAATCAATTAATACCGAACCCGCTTTTCCCCGGATGACACCCGTCACCAAACCGAGGGAGTTGTGTTCAATGAACACGTTGGGGGCAATTTCTTGCATACGCGAAAACCTCCTCCTCTTTACTCTCGGTATTATAGCGAATATTCAGAGTATTTCCAAACGGATGAATAAGCCAATAAAACGAGATTCTTCCTGGTGCCCATTTTTCGAAAAGCGGCAAAAACAGAATTCACATTAACCTCAACTGATTCTTCCCTTTTTATTCGCCACCAGTAGAGCATATCGGAATGGAGTTCTTATTGCCGCGCGCGTTTAATGGCAGATTGAAGTAGGGTGAGGGGTCGATGGTGTTCTCGAATTCAAGTTCATTCAGATATTTGCCACTGCCGTCATCTCTTACGATTGAAAAATGCAGATGGACGCCTGTGGGTTTGTTAGGGTCCCCCGAATAATTACCCTGATAACCCAGAAGATCACCTCGCTGCACAGCTTTTTCCTGCGTGCCCGCCGGGAAGTCAGCGGCGATTAAAGATTTTCCCTGCTGGTCGGCCAAATGCGTCATGTAGAGCCAGATCTGGGTGCCGGGATTCAGAGGGTCATCGGGAACGCGAATAATCAGGCTGCTTTTCCAGCTGTCCAGACGCGTAAGGTAGCCGTCATAAGGAGCGTAGACCGGCGTCTGACCTGTGTCGGTGCCCGCAAAAATGTCAATTCCCTGGTGTTTGTGCAGTGGTTTAAAGCTGTCTCCCCATAAGTAACCAATGAATCCATCCGTTGGAAAACTAAAAGGCGCGTCAGCACAGCGCGAAAGCGCGCTGGTTTTCCAATCAGCATGCTGCCCGGGAGCGCGCAAGAAGGTGATTACCGCAGCGCTGCGTCCGGAGAGAAAACCGCGATACAGGTACAATCCCGCCAGAACAACAAGCCCGGCTACCGCCGCGCCTAGCACAATTTTGCTATTTTTCTTCATCAGTTTGATCCTTTGTTTTCTAATAAATCGCCAACATATTGTAAACAGAAATCAAATATCCAGCGCCTAAAGTAAAAACAACAACCATCATAAATGTATAAGGAGCAGGATATGACCTTTTATTTAAACCCCTACGGCCGCAGGTTCAGAATGCAGGCGCTTGCCGACGCGATGAGCGAATTGGACCGAGAATTTGAACCCCAAGTTTCATTCCCGATGGACGTGAAAGCCACTCCAGAAGGTTATGAGCTGAGAGCCTATTTGCCCGGCGTCAGCGCTGAGGACGTGGATATCCAGATTGTGAACGAAGTTGTGACGATCAGCGGTCAAGTGAAGCTGGAACGGGACGCGCGTACTGAGTATCTGCTGGCAGAACTGCCCGCCGGCCGCTTCCACCGCGTGATTTCGCTTCCCACTCCGCTGGACAGCAGCAAGGTGGAAGCGACGCTCGACAGCGGCATTCTGACCCTGAACATCCCCAAGGCAGAAGAAGCCAAACCAAAGTCCATCAAGATTACGCAAAAGTAATCGGAGTCCTGAAATCAAAAAGCACCTTTTCAGGTGCTTTTTGATTTATTTCTACCCAAACCGATAACAAATATTTGATTCAGACTACGAAAATGCTATAATCTGTAAACACTTTCTTTAAAGTGGAACTTTTCCAACCTATAATGCGTCCTGAGTCCGAGTGATATACTGAAATTCGGGTTAATTAACACTTTTGGCCCGAGCATTGTCGAAGGAGAAAAAATGAAAAAGCATCGTCTTGTTTTACAAGCAGCGGCACTCGTTCTCGTGCTTTCCCTGTTTTTGGGGGTTGGCAGAGTGCAAGCTTCCACTTACCCAACTTTCTCCATCTCAGCGGTGGAAAAAGACGTCAGCGTAACAATTCTCACCAAGGATATGCCTGCCAACAAGAACTTCAAGGTTCTGATGGGCGAAATAGGCACGAAAGGCATCGGCGGAATTGAGGTGGCAACCTTTAATTCGGGTGAAGGCGGCGCGTTCACAGCAACCTTCAACATCCCCGCCGCGCTAAAGGGACGGGCACAAATTGCTATCCGCGCCCAGGGTACAGATAATCCCTACTTTGCGTACAACTGGTTCTGGAACGATGCCAGCGGCACATGGCCGGAACCAACCGAGCCGGATGAACAAACTCCAGACTGCGGCTGCGGCAATATTCCCACCTTTTCGATTGTCAGTGTAGTGAAAGGTGAAGATGTCACCATCCACACCTACAACTTCCCTAAGAACGTAGAATTCACAGTTCTGATGGGCAAGATGTGGACGCGCGGCATCAAGGGTATTGAAGTTGCTAAACTGAACTCCGGCGACGGCGGCAGCTTTGAAGCCACCTTTGACATCCCTGCCGAGCTGGCCAGCGATGAACGCGTTTCGATCCGTCTGGAAGGCACTGGCGGCTACTTTGCCTACAACTGGTTCTGGAATAACACCGGCAGCGAACCGCCTGTACCACCCTCGGACGGCTACACCGGTTACCCGTACTTCTTTATCGAATCTGTCGTGAAAGACAGCAAAGTCACCATCAAAGCCTACAACCTTCCCAAGGATTATGAGTTCAAGGTATTGATGGGCAAGATGTGGACGCGCGGTATCGGCGGCATTGAAGTCGCAACTTTGGAAACTGGCGAAGGCGGCACCCTGACCGCTACCTATGACATCCCTTCGGACTTGATCGGTTTGCAGCGAATCTCGATCCGCCTGCAGGGTGATTACTACTACGCCTATAACTGGTTCTGGAACAACACCGCGAACTAAGCAAAATTTGGATCTAAAAACGGGTTGATCAGCTAAAACTATCAGCCCGTTTTTGGCTGTCTTCACACCTAACAATCCCGAGAATCTGCCCCCAATTTTTCTTGTCGTTTATGGTATCATAGCGCCTGGAGAATCATGGACAACAAAATCACCATCATTGAAGGTCCAACACCGGACTTCGACCTGATCGAGGACTCGCAAGAAGAAGGCAGCGCTTCCGCCTGGACAGCAGGTGTTTTGGAAGGCCCCCTGCTTTATCGGGTCGCGACCACAAGCGTGCGCTCATTCAACAGCCAGGCTCTTCTGGAGCGCTGCACGCGCGCCTGGAAGCAGAAACAAACCATGTTCCTGGAGTATCGCGACGAAATCGGGCTGAGAAAGGAAGCGCTTATCATTGCGGCCCAGGCGCTGACTGTGGAAGAAGGTGACATCCTTCAGCTCTGGGTGCGACGGGACCTTGAGGAAAGCATACAGACAGACGAAGACCTCAACCTGGGCGATGAGGATGACTTTGACGAAGACGAGTCTGACGATTTACCTTTCTAGATAATGTGCCTCTCCCGCGGGAGAGGTTTTTTTTATGGGGATGGATCTTCAACCTTTTTTATTCGTCAGCTTACTGAAAAAATCCGTGCACGCGTGATAATCGGCGGCTGAAAACCTTAGCCGCTGAAATTTCGCAGCTTTCAAATTGCGTTTCAAAGGCTACACGCAAAACTTTAAAAGTGCTGTTGTTGGCTGCCAAATTGCTCCATGTTTTACAGTTAAATGATTCAGGCAGCTGTTGGGCTGCCTGAATAACGTGTTTTCATGCCCCAGGAGGGAATCGAACCCCCAACCTAGGCGTTAGGAGTGCCTTGCTCTGTCCATTTGAGCTACTGGAGCTTGCGCGCTGATTATATCATCCGAACGGCAGGACCGTCAGCGGATTGATAAAACCGCCCATGTACCTAATCTCAAAGTGCAAGTGCGCTCCGGTGGAATTCCCTGTGCTGCCGGCCGACCCAATTTGCATGCCCTGCGAAGCAGCATTGCCGCAATTTACATAAATCGCGCTTAGGTGAGCATAGACCGTCACATACCCATTATTGTGGTCGATAATCACGACATTGCCATAACCGCCGTTCATCCAGCCCGCGTAGACCACCACGCCGCTGTCCGCCGCGTAAATGGGCGAACCCATTCCAGCACCGATATCGATAGCCAGATGACCCGACCAGTAGTTATTGCCGGAAATTGTGTGCACCGCGGAAGGCCAGATGAAGTACCCGCTGCCGCCGTAGTACATCCCACTTGTGTCGCATTGGAAGAACGGTGAGGTAGCAACGCCTGCCGCGCCGCGTGGAATTTCTGGGATAACCCACTGCATATACTCGCGCTGTCCGCCGGGCACCATGACAAATTGTCCCGCCTCAATTACGGGATTGCTCAAGTCCAGGTTATTGCCCACATACAGCTTGATATCGTCCACTGTCACGGAAAACTTGGCGGCCACCTTTTCAAGCGTGTCCTTGGAGGTCCATTTGTACCAGATGCCGTTTGTAGGCGGAATTTTCAGGACCTGTCCAATCGACAACTCGTGCGGATTATCGCTTAATACATCATAATTGGACCACAGCAGCGTTTCTGGTGAAATATCAAAGTATTGCGCGATGCTAAACACTGAATCGCCTTCGGTGACTGTATATTCCACCGCGCTGGTGCGAAGACTCGTGTCAATTTCGGTGTAAGGGTTTGGCTCTCTGATTAATACTTCCTGGGTAGGGGCAAGCGTAAATTGCGGCGTGCTTTGCAGTGCCGCGCCGCTAAGGCTCTCAAAAGCCTCTGGCTCCTCGGTGGACTGCGGCAGATTGTATTCCGCCATCGACCGGGCGAGTTTTGGCTGCCATGCCAGCACAGAAATCAGCCCGGCGCAAATCAGCGCGGTGAGAACCCAGGATATCAGGCTCCGCTGTCGCAGACCGCCCTGTTTTGGGCTTTGGTTTTGCTCTGTCATGTTTCCTCTAAATATTCTGACTGCCGATTAATTATCGGTCAGACTTTCAAGAAACTCCGCGTTAGTTTTTGACTTTTCCATACGCTGGAGAATGGCTTCGGTTGCCACCGCGGTATCCATGCCCGCCCCTTGGGGTGGGTTTGCTACCATTTGCAGGTACATGCGCCGCATTAACCAGGCTCGTTGGAGCGTCTCACGTTCCAACAATAACTCCTCACGCCGGGTGGAAGACCGCTCAATATCAATCGCGGGGAAGATGCGGCGTTCTTGCAGACGGCGGGAAAGGTGCAGTTCCATGTTGCCGGTGCCCTTGAATTCTTCGTATACGACATCATCCAAACGCGAACCGGTATCCACCATGGCCGTCGCGATGATGGTCAGGCTGCCGCCGTCTTCGAGGTTGCGCGCGGCTCCAAAGAAACGTTTTGGCGGATACAGCGCGGAAGGATCCATACCGCCGGAAAGCGTGCGCCCGGAGGGATTGACCACCATGTTATACGCTCTCGCCAGGCGCGTCAGGGAATCCATCAAAATAACCACATCCAGGCCGTTTTCCACCAAGCGTTTAGCGCGGTCCAGCGCGATTTCCGCCATGCGCACATGCGCGTTGACCGGTTCATCAAAAGTGCTGGCGATAACTTCTGCTTCCACCGAACGGTCCATGTCCGTTACTTCTTCAGGGCGTTCACCAATGAGCGACATAATCTGGCGAACCTGTGGGTGGTTGACCGCGATCGCGTTGGCGATGTCTTTCAGGATGGTTGTCTTGCCAGCCTTCGGTGGCGAGACGATCATCGCGCGCTGACCGCCACCAATTGGCGCGATCAGGTTAATCATACGCGTGGAAAGGTTTTTCGGGTCATGTTCCAGATTTAGCCGGTAATTTGGGAAAATTGGGGTGAGGGCTTCAAAGCGAACGCGTTTGCGGGCTTCATCTGGTGAAAGGCCGTTGATTGATTCCACTTTTAACAGCCCAAAGTGCCGCTCGGATTCTCTCGGAGGGCGGACATGTCCGATTACGAGATCCCCCGAACGCAGGTCGTATCGGCGCAGCTGTGCCTGCGACACGTACACATCCTCAGGGCCGATCCGATAATTGGAGCGCAGGAACCCGATGCCTTCGTTCATAATTTCCAGAACGCCGCCGCGCATCTCCAGACCTTCTTGTTCAGCTAATGACTGGGCAAGCTTTACAATCAGCCCTTCACGCTTCAGGCGGATCGGCTTTGGAAAATTCAAGTCCTCGGCCATGCGCCGCAATTCCTTCAGTGATTTCTTTTCCAGATCAAAAATATCCATGTTTTCCTTTTAAAATGCCAAAAAATGCGGTTGCTCAGTATGCCCTACGATTAATTCGACGGTAATAAAACTGTCCAGTAGATTATCAATTTTTGAATGAATGACATTTCAATGTGATGAGGGATTTCGCTCTTCCTGATGAAGAGCCCTAAAACTTTCTAAGTAATGGTTAATAATGAGTACCTCGATTATAACAGCTTTATAAAAACGTGCAACTCTTGTCAAGGCTTACAATCATTGGCCTCGAACGATGTGGATTTTGCCTCCATAAACAGCTAAGAACATTAATGCTATAATCGCTTGCAGATTAGCAGCTGTCGGAGGAAAAATGGCGACGAGCGCCAAAACAAAACCTAAAGCCAAAAAGACCGCGCCCAAGACCGCGACGAAAAGCGTCCGGTCAACCAGCACGGCGCGCAAGACATCTGCCGCTCCAAGAAAAAAAACCGCGACCAGAACAAGCAGCCGGCGCGCGCCCACTCGCACTGCTCCGCGTAGACCGACGCCTGTCAAGAAATCATTTTCAATTTCTCCCGACCGGAAGGTTGATATCACTGGCATCGTAATGATTGTGATTGGCGTCCTGACGCTTCTCAGCCTGATGATTGGCGATTCCGGCGTAGTTTCCAAGTGGTGGTCGGATATGCTCTATCAAGCTACCGGCTGGGGAGCTTATGCCATTCCGATCATTCTTATCCTTACCGGAACCTGGTTTCTGTTGAGAAAGTTAGAGCAGTTCCCAGAGCTCTCCAGTGAACGCATCATCGGCATTGTGCTGTTTTTTTTCAACGCACTGGCCTGGTTCCAGCTGATCGGGCGCGGCGCCAACACATTTAACGGTTCCGCAGGTGGCGCGGCAGGGCGATTCATCCTTGACCTGCTTACGCGTTGGTTCGGCACCCCTGGCGCGCTTATCTGGCTGGTGGCCTGGCTGCTCATCTGCCTGGTGCTGTTGGTGGATTTTTCCATGTCTGACCTGACTCTCTGGCTGGCAGAAAAGTTGAAAGACAGCCCCGCTCGTTTCGCCCGTTTCATCAAAACTAAGGCTGCTCAGCTTCAGTCAAAACGGGCGAGCAACCAGCAAAGCGAGAAGGAAGAAACTGAGGAAAGAGATTACAAACCAGTCTCTCCCACGCCAAAAAAGCCAACTACACTTGCCCCCCAAACACCTGGCGGTTCTTCCAGCTCTGCGCGCTCCTGGGTTCTGCCTGAACCGGAAGAGCTGCTCAAACCTGTTCCTGCCCAATCTCAGGACCAGGAGAATGATCAGGATCGCGCCCGCGTGATTGAAGAAACCCTGCGCTCTTTCAATACTCCATCGCGCGTGGTCGAAATTCGGCGTGGACCAGCTGTCACGATGTTTGGCGTTGAGCCGGATTTCGTGGAATCGCGCAACGGAAAAAAACGCGTGCGGGTCAGCAATATTGTCAGCCTATCCGACGACCTTGCTCTGGCATTAAAAGCATCCCGCATCCGCGTCCAGGCGCCAGTTCCGGGCAGGGGCTATGTCGGCATCGAAGTGCCGAATAACAAAACATCAATTGTCTCAATGCTTGAGCTTGTGGAAAGCCCTGGGTTTGCCACCAATGAGAATCCGCTCAAGTTTCCTTTGGGCAAAAACGTTGCCGGCCAACCTTTTACCTCAGACCTGGCGGAAATGCCCCACCTGCTCATCGCGGGTACTACAGGATCTGGTAAATCGGTCTGCGTGAACGCGATTTTGGCTTCTTACCTGCTCACCCTCACCCCTGACCAAATTCGTTTTGTCCTGGTAGACCCAAAACGCGTCGAGCTGACCGGTTACAACGGCATCCCACACTTGCTCGCGCCAGTAATCGTTGACGCGGAAAAGGTAGTCGGCGCGCTGCAGTGGATGCAGCGCGAGATGGACTTGCGCTACCGCATGTTCGCTGAGGCGAACGCCCGGAATATCACGGAATACAACACCAAACAGAGCGCGTCCGGCGGGAAAACGATCCCTTACCTTCTCATTGTGATTGACGAACTCGCGGATTTGATGCTGTTAGCGCCGACAGAGACAGAGCGTCTCCTCACCCGGCTTGCCCAGCTGGCCCGCGCCACCGGAATCCACCTAATCCTTGCCACGCAGCGTCCATCAGTCGATATCATCACAGGTCTCATCAAGGCCAATTTTCCGGCGCGAATCGCCTTCGCGGTTGCTTCCGGAACTGACAGCCGCGTGATTATTGACCAAACCGGCGCCGAGACATTGCTTGGCAAGGGAGATATGCTCTTCCAGGCGCCTGACTCACCTGCTCCAGTACGTCTGCAGGGGACATTTGTGTCTGAAGAAGAATTGAACCAGCTAGTGGATTTCTGGCGCAATCAAGCCCAGCAGAAACCCGGTGAGGAACGACCCGACATCGCGGTGTTTGCCTCGCAATCCCGGCCGCCTTTAGTGGATGACGCCCAATCGCAGCCGTCACTGTGGGAAGAGACCAGTAAGAATAGCGGTGAAGATCCGCTGACGAACGAAGTAATCCGAATCATCCGTCACGAGGGCAGGGCTTCCGTGTCCCTGCTGCAGCGCAAATTACGCATCGGTTATTCCCGTTCCGCCCGCATTATCGAAAGCCTCGAAGAAAAGGGAATCATCGGAGCGCCAAACCCGCAGACTGGAACCCGCGAAGTACTGGATTACGGCGAGTACGGACCTCTCAAAGAAGAGTGATAGAAAACAATGACTTGTTTCGGCGCTTATTGCGCTTTTCTCGCGTGTAATATGCCTGCCGAAGCATAAATTGACCAATAAGGCAGGCATGCTTGCAAAAGTAGGTATTGTCTACTATAATCACACCCAAATTTAATGCTGGAGTAATTTATTCATGACTGACATTGACGATGTAAGCAAGCAGGAGAATACGGAAGAGAACGAACCTCAAACCATGGAACAAATGGGGGATCTGCTCGAATCCAACCTCAATATTGACTTCCCCAAAGCCGGGGAAATTCGGGACGGCATCATTGCCAGCATCGGTGAAAACCAGATTCTGGTCAGTGTCGGCGCCAAATCCGAAGGTATCATTTCAGGGAAAGAATACGAAGCCATTCCCGCCGATATTCTTACGACCCTGACCGTTGGACAGGCTATCCCGGTCTATGTGGTTACCCCCGAAGATCAAAGCGGCAATTTGGTTCTCTCTTTCATCCGTGCTGTGGAAGAACAAAGCTGGTTAGACGCCGAAGCGATGAAGAGCTCAGGCGAAAGCTTTGAATCAGAAATCGTTGGTTACAACAAGGGCGGCTTGCTCGTTCCGCTCAGCACCATCCGCGGTTTCGTTCCTGCTTCGCAGCTAAGCCTCACCCGCAGATCAGAAATCTCCGGCGAGACTCCTGAAGAGAAGTACAAAGCGATGATTGGCGAGAAAGTTCAGTGCTGCGTTATCGAAGTGGACCGCGAACGCCATCGCCTGATCCTCAGCGAACGCGCTGCCAGCACCGAAACCCGCGACATGGTCCGCGAGAAAATCCTGGACAACTTGAAAGAAGGCGATGTCCGCAGCGGACGCGTTACCAGCTTGGCTGATTTCGGCGCCTTTGTAAACATCGGCGGAGCAGACGGCCTTGTGCACGTCTCTGAAATCTCATACGACCGCATCACCCACCCTAGCGAAGCGCTCAAGGTTGGCGATGAAGTCAAAGTGAAAATCATCAGCATTGACAAAGAACGCCGCCGTATTGGGCTGTCCATCCGCCAGCTACAGAACGACCCCTGGTCCAGCCAGGTAACCGCCCTGAAAGTCGGCCAGCTCGTGGAAGGTGAAATCACCCGGCTGACCAATTTTGGCGCCTTTGCCAAACTCAATATCCCTGGCGATATGGAAGGCCTCATCCACATCTCCGAGCTGAGTGAAAAGCGCGTGGAGCATCCCAAGGAAGTCCTCAAGGTTGGCGACCGCGTCGCGCTGCGCATTTTGCGCATCGAGGAAGAAAACCACCGCATTGGCCTGAGCATGCGCCGCGTGGATTCTCCCCAATATGCTGACCAGGACTGGAAGTCGTTGGCTCAGGACCTGGACGTTGCCGGTTCATCCGCGGGCGAGACCCTCGGTGACATTGTCGGCGATATCCCCCAGGCTCCTGCCGAAGAAACACCCCAAACTGAAGAGCCTGAGGCGTAATATTTTTACCCCCCAGCGCCGGAGTACATCCTATTCCGGCGCTTTTTCTTTTCTATGAACTGGTTTATTGACGCACACGAAGATTTAGCCTGGAACATGGCCTGTTTCAACAGGGACTATTCGCGCTCTGCCTACCAAACCCGACGCGCGGAACAAGGCACGTCCATCCCACCTTACACCGGCGATACTATGCTTGGCTGGCCTGAATATAACCAGGCTAAAGTTGCATTGGTATTTGGCACCCTTTTCGTCAGCCCTGCCCGTCCGGGGAGCCTCGACGCGAGGGATAACCAGATATATGCCACTGCGCGCGAGGCCAACCAGTTAACCTGGAACCAACTCGGCAGTTACCACCGCCTGTGCGACCTAAAACCGCATGCCTTCCGAATGATTGGAACACAAAGCGACCTGAACGCGCATCTGGCGCGCTGGCAGGAAAACCAGCCGGGAATAGACGGCCAGGGATATTTACCTGTGGGTCTCATCCCGCTGATGGAAGGTGCCGAAGGCATCCTGAGCCTGGACGAACTACCGCGTTGGTGGGATGCCGGCTTGCGCATCATCGGGTTGGCATGGACGGGCACCCGCTTTTCAGGCGGCACGCGCGAACCAGGCCCTCTGACCAACGAAGGTAAAGCCTTGCTTGAAGCCATGGCTGAGCTTGGGTTTATTCTGGACCTTTCGCACATGGATGCCGCCGCCGCGTTTCAGGCTCTGGAGCGTTACGAAGGCAGCATCATTACCAGCCACGCCAATGCCAGTCGCCTGGTGCGGGGTTACAGCGGCAACCGCTTGCTGGACGACGACCTGATCCGGGCAATGATAGAGCGGGATGTCGTCATTGGCGCGGTACCATTCAATAACTTTCTCCAGGCGGATTGGGCGCAAAGCGGTGGGCGGCAGACCATCAGCCTGAGCATGCTCGCGGACCAGATGGATTACATCTGCCAGATTGCCGGTGACGCAAACCACGTTGGTATTGGCACGGATTTTGACGGAGGCTTCGGTCTGCAGTCTTCCCCCAAAGAGCTGGACTCCATCGCGGATCTGCCCCTCATTCTTCCGCTTCTGAGAGCCAGGGGTTATTCCGACCTTGAAATTGAATCAATCGCGCATGGTAACTTTTTGCGTGTGTTACAATCTGCGTTACCGCAATAAAGCTTGAAAGGCCGCATAAAAATTGGAATCAAACTGCCCTCCTAACACCACGCTGACCCCTGAAAAAACTAACGGATTTCAAGACGGAAAACCACGGTTTCGAGGTCGCTTTGGTCTCACGCTCTTAATCATCGGTTTCATTATCTTCATCATTGGCGCAAAACCCGAGGTCTTTGGGCTCAACCGCGGCGTTTCGATCGGGTTTGTGCAAATAATCGTCATCCTCTTGGGTCTCGGCGTGCTTACCTGGGGCGGCTCGCTCGCGCTGCTTTCCCTGTGGGGGAAGAACACCAAGTCCCTCTTGGCTGATTTCGGCACGCGCACGATTGCTACCGGTTACGTGATTTGTTTTTTTACCGCCCTGGCGGACGCGTTCGGCTTCGGCACCAACCCCATGCCTAACGTGTTTCTGGGCAAACTGCAATCCCAGGGTTTGATTATCGGCATGGCCATCATTGGAATTGGCTTTCTCATGCTGCTGCCCTACAGGCGCCCGCAGCAGTGAACCCTTCCACTCAAAAATTCTCGCTCCCACCTCCATTCAAAAATGAATGAAAAACTCATCACATTTACGCTCGAAAACGGCCTGACGCTGCTAATTCGGGAGATTCACACTGCTCCTATTGTCAGCTGCTGGGTCTGGTACGGCATTGGCTCCCGCAACGAAGTTCCCGGAAAAACCGGGCTCAGCCATTGGGTGGAGCACATGCAGTTCAAGGGTACCTCCCAGCGCAGTGCTTCCTGGATGGACCACGCCATCGCGCGGCTGGGCGGGCATTGGAATGCCTTCACCAGCGCGGATTGGACCACTTACTTTGAGACTTTGCCTGCCAGCGCGTTGGAAACCGCCCTGGCGCTGGAAGCTGACCGCATGCGCGGCAGTTTATTCGATCCCGATGAAGTGGAAACCGAAAGGACAGTCATCCTTTCGGAACGCGAAGGTCTGGAAAATGACCCGCTCTTTTTATTGAACCAGGCAGTGCAACTGCGCGCCTTCCGGGAACATCCCTACCGCAACGAGGTGATCGGCGCTAAAGAAGACCTCCTGGCGCTCACAAGAGACGACCTCTTTGGGCATTATCGCAATTACTACCAACCCGCCAACGCGCTGCTGTGCCTGGTTGGCGATATCGATCCGCAGCAAGCGCTTTCGCTCACCCAGCGGTATTTCGGAAATATCCAATCCCAGCCGATTCATAAAAACATCCCCGCTCCGGAAGAAGAGCCGCCAACGTTCGAACGGGTGGACCTGCGCGGTCCCGGAGACGCGACATTCGTCGAAATTGCCTGGCGCGCGCCCAAAGGAAACTCTGAGGATTTTTTTGCCTTCACCATTTTGGAGAGTCTGCTGACCGGACCTTCCAGCCTGAATATGTTTGGCGGCGGCGGAATCAGCAACCGTACCAGCCGCCTGTACCTCGCTCTGGTGGAAAAAGAACTGGCGGTGAGCGTGAATGGCAGCCTGAACGCCAGCACCGACCCCGGCACCTTCACGATCAACCTTACTAAACACCCTGCCCGCAGCGTCTGCAAGCTGCTTTCCGCGCTGGATAACGAGATAGAAAAGATCCAGTCCAAGCCCGTTGCGCAGGCGGAAATTGACCGCGCTGTAAAGCAAGCCAAAGCCCTGTTCGCGTACAGCAGCGACAATATCACCAACCACGGCTTCTGGATGGGCTACGCCAACAGCTTTGCCGATTATTCCTGGTTCACCAGCTATGTAGAGCGCCTTGCCGCGGTCACACCCGAAATGGTCGCAGATACTGCCCGAAAATACTTGCGTCCGGACGCGCGCGTGGTCGGGGTTTACACTCCGAATGGAAAGGAGCTTTAAGATGACTGCCCTGCTCTTCTCCAACGCCACTCTCCCGGGCTCAGATGATATCACCCGACAAGAATTTGCGAATGGC
>JAGOML010000076.1:0-6300 GCA_017993575.1 Anaerolineaceae bacterium
GAAAGCGGACGAACGCCAACCAGAAGTAAGATAACATGCCAGACGTGATACAGGTCTACCACCGCGAGTACGCTGCGCAGGAAAGCCTTGAACCCAGCCGCGTCGGATGGCAGCAGCGCGGACAGCCCTGGGTTCTCTACCAGCCGGCGGGTGAAGAGAATCACGAGAATTTCCACCAGAACGCGCAGGATAAATGGGGTCATTGACCAGGCTGCCAGATTGCTGGCGCCCATGCGGCTGGAATGGCTGCCCCGCAGCGTGATGGCCAGGTGCAGCAGGCTGCTGGTCAGTAGCCAGATCAGCCAGTAGCCGATAACGCGGCGCAGAATGGGAAAAACATACAGGAATAAGGGCGAGGTCTGTGATGCCTGTGCCTGAAGAAACGCATTCTGTTCATCGCTGGTCCAATACTGAAAATTTTCCGGAATATTGGAACCGGACTGGATGATTTGCCGTTGAATTGGCGCGGCCACCAACACAGCCAGAATAATCAATATGGAAAGAACCAATAGGGGAGTGAGCCAGACTGCTTTTTCTTCCCTGAGGATTGCCTGAATGGTTTTGCGCGGTTTTAATAGGATAGCCGGCAGCAAAGCCCAGTTCAACACAGGCTTAAGCGTTTTCTTCTTTTCTATTGTGGTTTCAGACATGGCAACCTATCTTTTTCGTGACATTAAGTTCAAGACGAAAACAAGCGCGGATTGTTCCCAAAGTGTCCGCTTAGTTCTTATTCAGAAGTATAAACATAATTGCTTTCTTTGGTAACTGCGCCGCATATCCTTGCTGGAATGGCGTGTTTTTTCTTCAAATTGTACAGGTCTCAGGCAATCTGAGAATTATATGTCCAAAGAGAACTAAGCAGCAGTCTGCTTTCCGCGCTCCGCCTATCAGCAAGTTCCGTGAGCCAAAAGGATTACTTTCTTCCCAAGTTGGAAAAGACGGTTGTATTCCTGGCAGGCGTCCGGGGTGCGCATAGCCACTAATGGCACGCCGGCAATTTTGGCGGCTTCAAGCGCCTTTTTCCCAATTTCCAGCGCGCCTTCCACTCCCGTACCAATCAATAGGATTTCCGGCGAGCGCTTGAGCGCGCGCATCAGCATCTCGGGCTTAAGTTTATGCCCTTCGCGTTCATGCCAGGCCGAGACACCTTCCGCGGAAAGAAAGATATCTTTACCAACGCCTTGGTCAGGGCTGTGAACTTCGCCATTGATTGTGAACTTACCCCAGTCAAACTGGGTAATTGGTCCTTGCGGGTCTTTGAACATAGTACGCGCCTTTTTTGCTTTGCGACTGGACAATGTTTACATTGTAGCCTTTCCTGGAGAAAAAACACAAATCCATAATCAAGTCAGGCATCAGCATCCGCGGTAATCCTTAGGTTCGCCCCTCCACAATCTGCCACAAACGGAGCCCTGCGAGGCTACCTGGCATGCTGGAATAACCTGTGGTATATTCAGCCTGTTTAGTTGAATTGCATACTTTTCAACAGACCAGGTTGCACCTGGTTTTCTTGTGCCAATTGACCGCTCCCGAACATTTAATGGATAGCTGCGCTGCAGGGCGGGGGAGTGGGCGCGATGTGAAATTTCGCGCAGAACGCCAACCATTAAAGGATTAATGTGAATTTTGATAGTTTTGCTTTTCACCCGCTCATCAAAGCGGGTATCGCGGCGGCGGCGTACGAGCTGCCAACCCCGATTCAACAAGAAACCATCCCGGTAATTCTGGCGGGCAAGGATGTCTTAGGTCTCGCGCAAACAGGAACCGGTAAAACAGCAGCCTTCGTGCTGCCGATTCTTCAGCGCTTGATGCGGGGAGGTCCGCGGGGCAAGCTGCGCGCGTTGATCGTTGCGCCTACCCGCGAACTGGCGGAACAGACCCAGACCTTTATCAAGCTCTTAGGACGAAAAACAGGTTTGCGCAGCATTTCAATTTACGGTGGGGTCGGGTCCCAACCTCAAATTAAAGCGCTCAAAGAAGGCGTGGACATCGTGGTTGCCTGCCCGGGCAGGTTCCTGGACCTGAGGGACCAAGGCGCTCTGGACTTGAGCCGGGTTGAAGTGTTGGTATTGGATGAAGCGGACCAGATGTTCGATATGGGCTTTTTGCCCTCCATCCGCCGCATCATTGATGCGCTGCCTCAAAAACGCCAGACCCTGCTTTTTTCTGCCACCATGCCGGATGAAATTCGCAAGCTTGCCAACCAAATCCTGCGTGACCCGACGACCATCGAAATCAGCATCACCGAACCGGTGCGGACAATCACGCACGCTGTGTACCTGGCGGAGTCTGCCAATAAACAGGATATGCTCCTGCGTCTGATAAAAGAAGCAGGCAGTGGCAGCATTTTGGTCTTTATGCGCACCAAGCACCGCGCGAAAAAGACCGCTTTCCAACTGCAGCAAGCTGGCATTTCCGCCACTTCCCTGCAGGGCAATCTCTCCCAATCCCAACGCGACACCGCCATGCGCGCTTTTCGGGATGGCAAGGTGCAGGTTCTGGTCGCTACCGATATCGCAGCGCGCGGTATTGATGTTTCCAGGGTCTCACATGTCATCAACTTTGATATGCCAGACACCCCCGAAGCCTATACCCACCGCACTGGCAGGACGGGACGCATGGAGCGCCTTGGAACCGCGCTTTCTCTGGTCTCCCAGGAAGAATTAGCAATGCTGCGCACGATTGAACGCCTGATGGGGCAAAAGCTGGAACTGCGCCGAATGGACGGGTTTGAGACAAGTTTCAATATTAACAGCCCGGCGCTGAAGGTTGTCCGGCAGACGAATAGAAAACCAGACAGCGTGAAGGTTTCGCGCCTGAATGATGTAAACCCCAGCGCCAGGCGAAAAACTGGCGGCGAAGTTTCGAAATCCGTTGGGATTCCGCAAGAAAAGCAGCGGCGGGTTTACAACAAGAACCGCTACCGCTCGTACTAAAAGCTGACCCACTTATCTGTGACATCCATCCGCGAGGATGGATGTTTTGTTTACGGCAATGCCGCAGCATCGCGATGCCAAAAAACGGCACAGCTGGTCGTTCGCTGCCGCGGCATTCCGCGCAATTTGCTGGTTAACCGGCAGTCTGGCTATCAACTCCGTTATAATCAAAAAACACGCCTCTCAGGCAGGCAAAGGAGCATGAAATTGAAACAGGATCTCAAACGAAACATTGAAAAATTAATGGCGCAGGGTGCAACGTACGTGGACGCCCGCTGGTACCCTTTTGAGGAAACCAACAGCCTGATGATGTGGAACGGAAACCTTAAAGACCTTTCCGCTTCATCCCAGAGCGGAGTAGGGGTGCGCGTGCTTTATGGCGGCGCCTGGGGTTTCTCGGCTGCTTCCAGATTGGAAGACCTTGCCGCCATTTTTGATAAGGCTTTTGACAACGCCCGCACGGCCGCTGAGCGGGTGGATTTCCCGGTTCGGCTGGCTGAGAAGGACACTGTGCAGTCCTCGTTTGCCAGCCCGAACCAGATTGACCCTTTCAGCGTCCCTCTGACGGAAAAACTGGAATTTTTGCGCAGCATGGACGCGAAGCTGAATCAGGCTGGAGTCGCCCAGCGCGTGGCTGCACTAAATTTTGTCAAACGACAGATTGTGTTCCTGGATTCGGAAGGCAGCGAAATTGAGAAAACCATCATTGACGTCTTTCCCTCATTCCAGGTGATGGGCATCGATAAAGATGGAGAATTGCAGACCCGCAAGTACAAATCCGCGCGGCATGGCAGCACGCGCGGTTGGGAATCCCTGGACCCCGCCTATTTCTCTGCCACCGCGGAACGCCTGGTGCGCGAGCTTAACCAGCTGTTAGTCGCGGAAAACTGCCCGAAAGACGTCCGCTCGGTCATCCTGCTGCCCGGGATCATGTTCCTGCAAACGCATGAAACCATCGGGCATCCGCTGGAACTGGACCGCATCCTCGGCTATGAGCTGGCTTTTGCAGGCGGCTCTTTTGTGCGCCTGGAAGATTTTGGCAAGCTGCGCTACGGGTCAGAAAAGTTGACAGTCCGCGCTGATGCCACGCTTGAAAACAGCCCGGGAAGTTTTGGCTTTGATGATGACGGCGTGCCCGCGCAGGACAACCTGCTGATTGACAAGGGCATCTTAGTTGGCGCGATTAGCGGCAGACAAATGGTGGAAGAAGCCAATGCCAGAGCCCGCCGGCAGATTTTCAGCGGCAGCAGCGGAGCGAACCGCGCCACCGCTTTCTACCGCGTCCCGATAGAGCGCATGACCAATATTAATGTAGACCCCGGCACGGATGGAAGCCTGGACGACATTGTGCGCGGTACCGAACGCGGCGTCATCCTGGATGGGGATAAAAGCTGGTCGATTGGCTCCAACCGCGAGCAGTTCCATTTTGCAACCGATATTGGTTGGTTGGTGGAGGACGGGGAGATAAAAGGCGTGCTGAAAAACACCACTTACAAGGGCGACACGCTCAAATTCTACAATTCGCTTTCCGCGGTGGGGGATGAACGCACCTGGGAAGTGATGTACGTGGATAACTGCGGCAAAGGGCAGCCCAACCAGATTATGCAGCTGGGGCACGGCGTGCCAGTCTGCCGCTTTGATCATGTAACGGTAGGAGAATAAGCATGCAGCACAACGTCATTGCATTATTAAAGGAACTGCGCGCGTACGCCTTGGTGAAGGGCATCCAGGCAGCCATTTTTTACCACGAGGAAGAAAGCTACCTGATGCGCTTTGCCAATTCCGCTATCTCGCTGAACACAAATGAGCATCTTGTCCGTCTGCAAATCAGCGTGTACGCGGGAAATAAACGCGCGGATTACCTGATAATTGCCGACCCTGCCCAGATAGAGCCGATGAAGCGCGCGATTGATACCGCCGCTGAAATGGCCAGCCTGGCAGAGCCGCTTTCTTATACCCCCACGGTTCCCGTCTATGACGAGGATGTGATTGATATGCGCGCTTTTGACCCATTCCTGGCAGGCACGACCAACGCCGAGCGCCTGGAGTTCTTTAACACGCTTGCCCGCGGCCTGGAAACTGAGGAACTGAAGCTTTCCGGTGTTTTCTCGAACGGCATCACCACCACAGCCCAAATCAGCACCGAAAGCGAACACACGCAGTTCTTTGCCTGCACCGACGCATCCATCACCGCGGTGCTTTCGCACCAGACGCTGAAATGGGAAGTGAACGCGCTGCAGTCCGCCCAGGCTAAGACAGACCTGGACCCTGTAGCCCTGCGCTCCGAGTTGGTCTTTTTGGTGAAGCAGTACAGTGAACAGCCGGCAATCCAGCTGCCGCTGGGCAAGTACACCGTCGTTTTTGGCGCGGCCGCTGTGGGGGATATTCTGGATATGTTTAACTGGTACGGTCCCAACGGCGGAATGATGAAACGGGGGTATTCCTTCTTGAGTGAAGAAAGCCTGGGGAAACAGGTCTTCTCAGCGCGCTTTACCCTCACGGATGACCCGCGCTGCCTGCCTACCTACCCGGTCTCGCGCGACCTGATGGGCAAACGCCGCGAACGCTTCCCGCTTTTTGAGGGGGGCGTGCTCAGAGCCTTCTTGTGGGAGCAGGACGACGCGGACGAGTTTGGCGCCGAACCGACCGGCCATACCGTCTACCACAATAATTTTGTGCTGGCGGGCGGAGATAAATCCGCGGCAAGCCTGGAAGAACTGGCAGCGCTGCCGCGCGACGAGGATATTCTCTACATCCCCTACCTGCATTACATGAACATCGTCAACCCTACCGCCGGCATGCTCACGGGCAGCTCGCGCTTTGGCGCGCTGCTGCTACGCAAAGACGGCACGATTGCTGTGCCCTACAACGTGCGCGTCACGCAAACCTTTGAGGATTTGTTTGGGGAGCGGCTGGAGTGGCTCTCGCGCGAGCAAAGTGCGCACAACGTCTCGCACAGCTATGGGCTGCGCAACCCGCGCGCGGTGCTTGTGCCGCGCTTCACCTGCGTGAAAGGCGTGGAGATTTCTCATTCCAACAGCTCTTATTAAAGGAGACATGCCATTCCTCCGCTGCCCGCGGGCTAAACCCGCCCAATTAGTGTGAGGAAAGGCTTGAATTTCCCGTCAGGTGGTATACTTGCTAAACGCACAAACAGTAATTTGTGCCATCTTTTGCGTATTTACGTCGCTTTTCAATTAATAGGCTTACCAATTACGGAAGGAGGATACAATATTCGCCGTAACAAGAAACCTCTCCCACGCTCTCAGCGAACAGGTTGGCAATCCACCACGCCTGGTTCTGTCTGAGAACCCCCCGTCTCTGTCAGTAATTCAACCTTAACCGAATGGAGTGAACTCATGAG
>JAGOML010000077.1:0-6234 GCA_017993575.1 Anaerolineaceae bacterium
CAGATCCCTAAGGAACATTTTCTTTTTTGTGACTGGCTGCAATTTGCTCCAGGTGATGACCTGCACAATGCTGCGAATCATGCCGCGCAAACTGCTGCCGGGGATGACAGGATCATCAGGGTTGCCGTGATGAAAAAACTCCCCCTTCTTCTCACCGGCAACGAAAACCGGAGAGAGCGCGGTGAGGCTGCATGTAATCACGCCGGTTTTTCTTCCCGTGTTGAAATACGTTCTATCAGGAAGTTCTTCGGCGTGAAGAACAACATCAGGCAAGCTAACAAAATTATATGGAAGGCTAATAGGATTATCCATTTTATTCCTCTTTGCGATAGTCAATCGCTTTAACGTCGGTCAAAATACCCATCAACCGATGCCACCGGAAGTAAGCCCGGTTGTCCTGGTCGTAGTCGATGTACGACCGATAGCTTAAGGCCGCGCCCAGCTTCATATCCTTGATTGGGAGGAGGTGCAGCATGCCTTGCTGGCCTTCCCGCAGCAAGCTGAAGTCAGTGCCATAAGGTTCAGCTTCGGTTCCCCACAACATATGCCGTGTTTCAAGGAATTCAAAGCGATCCCCGCTGCCTTCCACTAAGAGCCGGCTTTTAAAGTTGCCTCCGCTCCTCCACATGAAGAACTCTGCGGTCGGTCCGAATAAGCGGCACTGCTGAAGCGTAACAGGGTTGAATTGAGGCGAATTGACCTTCCCCTCAGAAAGTATCCAGCCGTTCGCGTTTACCCCCCAAATGATACCGTCATCGTGGTGGCTGAGAAGATACGTGAGAGCGAGCTCTTTTGAGAGATTGTTGAGCAAATCCCAAAGTTTTTCAGCGCTGTGAATCTGACGTTCTTGCAGGGTTTCTTCGATATTAACAAAGTTTCGGTCCATGGTTCCTCCCCGGATATCAAATGTTTAGGCAGGCACTAACGCGGCGAGCAAATCGGCGATGAAGTTTTCCTCTGCATCCAACGAAAACTTGCCATCTTTATTGCTAACATGGTATACATCGCCTTTCCATTTCATATAACCGCTGGTCCCCTGTAAGTATCCTCTGCCAATTGAAGATTCGCCGCCAATAAAAAGCATGCCCTCCCAAAGGTCCCGCGCCAGTAACAAGAGCAAGGCAAGTTCTGCTTTGGAAGGCTGGGAAATTTCCAGCTGGATTTCAGTAGATCCTCCAATAACGGGTTTTTCGTTGAAGAGCGCGCCTGAGAAGGTTCCGCCCGTGAAAACGTCCATCTTAATGCGGTTCTGAGTAATATCAGCACCCGGGTTTTGAATACTTGACTCGCTCACGACCAGACGGCTGCCTTTCAAACGGCCTTTTTCGTCGGGTTCCTGAGAACCAAAGATACCATTAACCAAGAGATCCCCATGGTCTTGACCAATCCTGAGCGCTGCAATCCGTCTTGCTTGAGCGCGCAAGACTCCGGCTAAGCTTGTTCCCGGAAGCACTAAATCCCCCGCGTGGTTGCGTAAATGTACCATATCAGGTTGTTTAGGGTCGCTGGAATATGAGCGCACCATCATGGTGTTTTTGACACCGAGTTGAAGCGCAATGATACATTTATCCGAAGCTGGCAGTTTTGGTTTCTCTTTAAAACCAAGGTTTTCATAAAGAGTAGCTTCGCTTTCGGGATTAGCTCGGTCATTCTTTAGCCACCTGATCACATCTTGCTTCTTGCTCATGAGGTAACGGTGGACCTGCCAGTTTTGGACGTGGCATTGACCGAAACCGCGGTGCTTTTTAGCGCCCAGACGAATTTCCCCATTCTCAAGTGCTGAGAGCGCAGTATAAAACAGTGTTCTTAAGGCAGAGTTGAGATCATCTGGAATTAGAAGTTCAAATCCAATTTCAAAACTGGTGCCAGAAGCTAGCATTTCCATGTCGTACTTGCCTTCATCTTCAGCGGTTTGGGTGGAGGGGGCAATCTTAACTCCATCTCGAATCTCGATGCCAGCCTCGGTCCCAAGCGCTTCTTCGACAATAAGCCAACTTCGCTCAGAATCGCCTCCTTTGATGCTTCCAAAGAGAGTAGCCACCGCATTCTGGTCCAGACCGTTTGGGTCAGTTTTTGGTAAGCTGGCATGCAAATAGCTGCGAAGGGCGCCAGCTAAGGAAGCGCCGGGAAGCAATGGCTGACGACTGACTTCATCCCGCAGAATTACAAAGTCCGTCAGACCTTCTTCGTTCCCAGCCTGAAAAAGCACCGGTGAGGTAAATATCAATGTACCAGTTACTACCAGTCGTTCGGTTACACCGAGAGGCTTTTTTATGTAAGTCATTGTCAACTCCTCTACTTGAGTGCTTTCTGGATTACCATGTCAATCAATTGAAGCTTCACCCTGTTTTTGGTGTCATCGGAGGGCTCCTCGTCCAGACCACAGAATTCCCAGTCCTTCCTGTCAAGGTTTAGAACCGATAACACGTCACCTTTTGTGATTTCCTTGATCCAGGAAAGCCAACTTACCCTCTGGTTTTTAATGGTAAGAAAACGTCTGTCGAACTGCAGAAAAGAAGAATCTTTCTTTTCTACCTCACCAAGGAAGGTGAGAATATCATTGGGTAGGTGTATGCGTTTAAGCATAGTTCTTAATTTGTTAAGTTGAGATTTCTCAGGCTGGCTAGAGACATCTATCGATTCCATATACTCTAGGATTGCCTCATCGGCTCTGTTCTTGAAGCGTTTTTGCTGCATTCTTCTCAGGAGAACGCCGCCTTCTGGCGTTGGTGGAAGCGATGGAAGGGGTTGGCGCTCACCCAGAGTGAATGAAGAAAACATAGAGAATTGGTTCAGATTGACCCCGATTCTTCCAAACCCGTCGCTTCGGTTTTCTCCCATGCCCAAACTGAGTAGACCTTCAAGCTGCTGGGGTGTGTATGGTAGGTTTTCGTCCTTTTGATACACAAAGCAGCTGCCTTTTTGGAGAACTGTGTGCTGAATGATTGGAAGGCCCCACTTGCGATTAAATCCTCCAACTGTTCCTGTGATGAGAAAACTTTTCTTGGGAGTTGGTTTGTTTTTCAAGTTCAGATGTTTTTGCAGTTCCAAACTGAAGTCCAAGGAGTTTTCCCCCGAGTCATTTTTCAGGATTAAATCACTGAGCAGCACAAAGCATAATTCGTTATCGCCTTCGGATGCCGGAGAGGTGTATTCTTTCCAAACGGAAACCTTCTCCTTTGTAAAGAGAGTATCCCCATAACTGGACCCGCTTGAACCCCCAATAAAAACTTTCCCATCTGGGACGTACTCAAAGAGCTCGGCAATTTGCTTAGCGTCTTCTGCGATGATATAGGCGCAGAATGACTGCCCTGCGTTGAGAAGTTGGTACCGAAAAACGGTACTGGTGACGCTGCTTTTTTTATGCGGGTCGGTGCTGGCATTGTGAACCATTGTGATAAATTCGGTCGAGCCCAAGGGATAGCGCCATTGATTTTCTCCCAGATCTTCAGGCGCGTGCCAAAAGTAACTCCTGGGTTCAGTCTTTGCCTGGTCTAGGCTGCTGCTTCCCAACGCGAAATCGTGAACATCTCGGTTGCTGTTCTGGTATTCTTTATCAACTTTTTCCACAAACCACGAAGCTGGTCTTGGGAGGGCCCTTGGAGCCCCAGGGATTTTGTCAGAGTGAAGATAGCCGTTTAGAAACTGGACAGTATCAGAGAAAAAGAAGCTCCGCACCTCTGAGCTTTGGTCCTGCATGAGATCATCAGGAATTTGACTGAGCTTCTTCTTTTGAAGGTAATGCTTGATTACCACTCCCTTGATTGTGCTTCCGGGAATAAAATCCAAAGAAGAGCGGGTGTTCTCGTCGCCATACTCTGGTGCGGCGATGAGAAGAGGAGAATTCAGCGTGATGACAATCTTTATTGCTTCCATTCTAAAAATCCTCCTCTGAGAAGTCTTTCTCCTGCCTGAAGTTAATGCATAATCTTCCCAGGCCGCGCGACTTGTTGCTTCCTGCCCGCCTTAGTGCCCTTAAGCATCCGTAGAGAAAAACCTCCTGATCTTTGTCCAGATCCTCGTAAAAGACAGACCCGAAAAAAGTCGTTTCGCGCGGAATTATCCTTAGCGTCCGTAAGGTTTCAGGCATTGGCGCGCCGCTTTCATCCACAGCCGTTTGCGTTCGCTTGCTGGTCAGCAGCCGGAGAACTTGCGAAGCTCTTATATCTTTCCGCTGAATTGCCTTGTTTATTCTCTCCCGAAAATCCGCAGGTAGTTGCAGATCACTTACTTTTACCAAGCCTTGTTCTGAGATTGTGCTCCCAGGCGCGCCAAACACGCGGTCAGAAACAGCCCGCCAATCTTTCGTGGAGCCAGCGTAGTTTAGCGCAAATGCAAGTTCCGCCGCTTCCTCGTGCAGCAAGCCTTTCAGGGCTTTGCCGCTCAAAAACGGAAAACCATTCTCATCATGTTGAATTTCAATATCGACTTCCCCAGGCGTCCCCTCGCCGATCGAGAAGCAGCCTGCGGATTCTAAGCTCACGCTTAGGATGATTTCTGTCATCTTAATCCTCCACTGGAATATAGAAATCTAAAGCCTCGAGGGCATCAAAATAGTAGCAGCGATTCCCATACCAGCCTTCCTCAATCACCTGACCAAGGTTGGCTAGTTTTGTATGGCTGGGCAGATTTGGAAGTTTTAAGAGCGTGCGGAAACTTGCCACATTCCTGCCTCCTTCTGGCATGACGCCAAACAGCGCTTTTACTTTATTCCGTCTACCGAACCAATCTTTTGAGCTCCAAAAACTCCTGACAATAAAATCGAATGTTTCGAAGTCGTATCCACTTGCGTTTGTAAGCTTCAGCGGTCTCATCACCAGCGAACCACTGGGGACTTTATATTGCTGTTCTCTTGTTGCGCCAAGCGGTTTGACGATGCCATTCTTTCCAATATGCCAATCCAGGCTTGCTTCTGTTCCGTCATTTCCTTCTCGCTTGGCGTTACCAGATAATTCTTCCGCCAGGCTGTATCCCTGCGAAAAGGGGAAATGGCTGGGCGTGATCGCGATGCCTGCCCTACCAACCGGGGGACGCTTAGGGGAAATTCCCTCTTCCAGCAGCTGCTGCCCATAATTATTTAGATACTCTTTTGCCAGCGAGAGACCAAGCCGGCCGTCGCAGATAAATGTCACATCATCGCCCCCAAACACAATAGGCCGAAACGGGAGTTGGCTGAGGTCTACATTCACACGGGGCAAGACTTGCTTCACCTTACCAGGTAAGGGGTTGCCGGTTTCATCAAATTTTTGTTGGATGAAATAGCCCTGCTCATCCATTTGAAGCGACCTGAGCAGTTTCTCCAAAGTCGCGACCAAAGCGTTTTTCGCTGCTGTCTCGCATGACTCTGAAAAGTCCCGCAATAGCTTGAGGTAGGCGCGATTGTTATTCGGAAAACTAAGCTCACTACCCAGAGCTTCAATTCGTTTACCCATCCTGTTGCCGTCCAGGTGGACAATCGCAAGGTAACTGGAAACCCCTTTCTCTCCAAAATCATCAAAATTTGAGATAAAGCCGTATTTTTGGTCATCAAAGCCTACTACCGCTTGCGTGATTTTGTCGAGGTATGTTTTAGCCAGCGGCAAGTACTGAAGTTTTGCGATGACCCCATCTGAAACTCTGCGGGGGTTTCTGCCCGGGTCCTCCCATATGCCCGAAGCGGGGCGGCCACTAAATACACAGCGGGCGCTCACGCCCAGCCCTGGCAGGCTGCTGTGCGTTTCCTGCGCGGACTTTTTTTTGCTAAGTTTTTGATGAAGCTCTGCGTTTTTCAATCTCAAATTATCTTTGTGAAGATCTACCTCGAGAAAGTCAGAAGTAAGCTTTATCCCCTGAGCATGAACGAGGATTCGTCTGGACAGCTCTTTGTCAAATTCACCAATAAGTTTAGTGTCCTTGAACAAGATCAAGGCGTTCCCGCCGCCAATGTAAATAATTTCCGCGTCCAGGCTGTCTTGGTCAATCTTTGCGTCACTGAAGGCATTCCCGGAACCCTCTCCCGAATCGAGGAAGTTGGTTTTTTTCTCGGCAAGCACCTGCTTAATCCACTCATCCGTGATCGCTCGCACCAAAGCGGAAGCTCCGACGTTCACCTGTAAGTTGTTGGATGAAAAAACGAAATCTTGAATTCCCCCAACTTCCAAAAGATACAAATAATATTTAGCATCCATATAACCTCCTTCTTGGCTAATATCCAGAAAACCACTCCATAAGGTGAGTTTTAAGATCGCGAAAATG
>JAGOML010000078.1:0-4799 GCA_017993575.1 Anaerolineaceae bacterium
TTTTTAGTTTTTCCTGCGCTTCAAGAAACAAACTGCAGACTGCCGCGCCCCCTCTCGTCATCTCAAGGCAGTGGTCATTCCAGCAGCGGGTGCTCGCAGTGACGTCTTAACCACAAACCCCTGTTCTTGCATGGTCTCCCGACTCTGCAAGACGTAAGCCCCTCATCCGCCCTGCGGGCACCTTCGCTTCCGGCGCGCAAGCAACCCCAGGGAAGGGAAGGGGAAACCCAGCTTGCGGCTTAGGCCCCCACCAACCGCAGGCGCTGAAAAGACGCGTTCAGCAAATCCAGCACTAAAAGCTCCCCGCGCAGGCCGGGCTTGCCCAACAGCAGCTTTACCGCCTCGGCAGCTTGAACCGCCGCGACCATGCCGGCGCTAAAGGAGAGCGTGCCCTGCTCGTATTCCTCGCCGTGTTCCACCTTTGTATCCGGGTAAATAATGTCCAGCAGGTTCTCGCCGGGCTGGATGACGCATACCTGCCCCAGCCAACCGCCCACCGCGCCGTGCACCAGCGGTGTTCCAGCCTTGGCGCAAGCCTCCTGCAGGGTTCTGCGCGCGGGGATGCTGTCCAAACAATCCAGCGCCACCTGGCAGCCGGCAAGCAGCTCGGCGGCGTTATCCTCGTTCAGGTAGTCTTGCACTCCTTCCACCCGAACGAAGGAGTTGACCGCCTGCATGCGCTGCACAGCCGCCAGCGCCTTGGGTCTGCCCAAATTCATGCTGGAACTGAGCAGCTGACGGTTCAAGTTGCCCTCGTTAAAGCTGTCCGGGTCTACTACGCGCAAAAAGCCCACGCCCAGCCTGCCCAGGTACTCCACCACAAACCCGCCCAGGCCCCCACACCCGACCACCAGCACGCGGCATTCCGCCAGGCGCGCTTGTTCGTCCTGGCTGATGGAGAGCAAATTGCGCAGGTAGCGCTCGGGCTGCATCGTTCATCCTCCCGCGATTAAGTGCATCACCTGCACGTCATCACCGTCGCTTATCAGGCGCTGGGTGTAGGCTTCCTCGGGCACATACTCGCCGTTCACGCGCACGATGATGTGTCGGAAAATGAAGCCCATCTCGTCCAGCAGGGATTGCACGTTCAGGCTTTCACGCCAGGGCTGCTCGCGGGTATTGACGGTAATCATAGGTGCTTTTCCACCACCTCAAGCAGCATGGGCAGGTCCATCCCGATTTCTTTCAGGTGTTCGGGCGTGGGGACGCCGTCCTCCGTCCAGCCGCGGCGTTTGTAAACCGCGTCGGTGAGCAGTTCAAACTGCTTTTCGCGGTAGGCGCGCGTGGCGGCGATTTTCTCAGCCAGGCTCATAGCGCTTGGGTCCAGCCCCTGCAGTTCGCGCAGCTGCTTGTCATAGCGCTCCTGCCGGGAGAGGTACTCTTCCGCGGTCGCAGGGCCAAGCGAGCGGTAAGGGGCTTTGTCGTGCTGGCGCAAGCCGCTGCCCATGCGCAGGTTGAACACGCGCTGGAAGTTGTAGACCCGCTCGGACTGGCGAATGAGTTCGTCTTTATCGATTTTCTTGCCGGTCACCGCGTTAAAGATATCCACGTAGTTTTGCACATGCTCGGGAACCTTGGCGGGCGTATCGGTTTTGTAGTTATCCGCCGGCACAATGTCGTTCCAGGGCAGTTTGCACAGCCCGCACAGACCGAACCAGGTGCGGAACATGGGGTAGTAGAACAGGGCGTAGGCTTTATCTTCAAAGCTCGGGATTTGATTGTTGACCATATCCATAAAGATCAGCCAGGCCTCGTCGTGCTGGGGGCCTTTGTTGGTGAGCGCGAAGCCGCCCTGCTGCGCCAGGCTTTCTTTGTGCAGGTATTCGGAGTATTCCAGGCCTTTGTTTTCCATGCCGATATCTTCAAGCAGCTTAGGGTCTGCGCCGAAGCGCTCCACAAAGACCTTTTTCAGCCGGCGGATACCCAGCCCTGCCAGCAGACCGAAGCCTTCCCCGCGCGACATCTGGTGCATGAGTTCCAGCGAGGCGGAAGCATTCCCGAAGCGCAGGTCCAAGCCGCCGGTGTGCTCCGGTCCGATTTGTTCGCGCTCGTAGCATTCCATGATGAAAGCGACCGTGGTAGCGTACGAAATCAGGTCGATGCCGTAGGTGTCGCAGTAAAAGTTCTGTTCCAGGATGGCTTGCGGGTCAAAGATGCCCAGATTAGAGCCGAGTCCGGCGACGCATTCGTATTCCGGGCCGTCCACGGTCACGCACTGCCCGGCGTAAGGCCCGGTCAGCAGTTTGAAGTGGTCGGCGGCCTTGGCGCAGGACATGGTGCAGCCGTACCAGCAGCCGTCGTGCAGGCCCTGGGTTAGGTATTGGGTAATGAAAACCTCGGGCGAAACTTTCACGGCGTCCGGGTCCCCACCGGTCTGGAAGTTGCGCGTGGGCAGCAGGTCGTACTTATCCATCACCAGGATAGTGTTGGCTGTGCCGATTTTACGCATGCCATTCTGTTTTTCGTCCAGGTCGTGCATCTCTTTGTGGTATTTGACGCCGATGCGGTTGAGCGTGGCGATATCGGCAGGGTTGTTCAGGTTGGGTTTAATGCCCTTGAACTTTACCACCAGGGCTTTGATGCGCTTATCGCGCAGGATGGTGCCAAGGCCGCCGCGCGCGGCTTGTTTGAAGCGCACGGTCTTGCGGCGCGGGTCGTAGAAGGAAAAGTTCAGCATGCCCATCAGGACGTGCTTGGCAGCGCTGCCGGAAGAAACTACCGATACGTGCACTTTATCTTCTTCGCTGCCGGCAAAGCGCGTGGTCAGCTCTTCCGCCAACAAATGCGAGTCTTCGGGGTACTCCTCGCCTTCCTCGATGGAAATCAAGCCTTCGTTGCCGTCAATGAAGATAATCAGGTCCTTCTCGGCTTTGCCTTGCAGTTCCAGCGCGTCCCAACCGGCGAACTTGAGCAGCGGGCCGAAATAACCGCCGGCGTTGCTGTCAATTGGGATGCCAGTAAGCGGCGAAATGGCGCACACCAGGGTCTTTCCGGTGCCGGAGTACTGCGTGATGCCGCCCAGGGGGCCAACGCTCATCACGATTTCGTTCTCCGGCGAGTCCCAACGGGTCTCGGGGGTGACGGCGTTCCAGAGGTACCACAGGTCGAAGCCTTTGCCGCCCACGAACTTGTCTTTCATGAAGTCGGTAACTTCTTTTTCCTCTACGCGCAGGTCACCCACGTTGATATACAGGGATTTATTGGCGTAGCCGCGCTCAATTTTGGCGGGGATGTACTTGATTTGTTTCAGAATTTTTCCCATTATGCGCTCCTCTCAGCTCTGACTGACCAGAATTTCAAGCGCGCCTTCGGGGCAGGCTTTCACGCAGATGCCGCAGGCAATGCACTTGAAAGGAACCAGCTGGTCGTCGCTGTAGAACATGGAAAGCTCGGAGCAGAAACCGACGCAGCCCAGGCAGCCAACGCACTTTTTCTTGTCAATGCGCACCACGCCGTTTTTATCGCGGTAAATAGCGTGGGCGGTGCACATGTTGATGCATTCGCCGCACTGGGTGCACATGACCGCGTGGAAAGTGTTGAAATTGTTGTTAATGCGAATGGTGGATTTGAGACGGTCGTCAGTCCTGAAATATGCCTGGGAACAGGCCAGCTCGCACGCGCGGCAGCCTGTGCATATCTCCTGCTTGTGGGTGAGGACTTTCATCAGGAGCTTCCTTTCATATTGGTGATGTTGTTATTCTAAGGTGAGGGGTGCTTTCCGTCAACCATAAGGACGATGGCGTGAGGTTGCCTGGGGGGGCGAAGTCAGGAGTGAATGCCGGATTATTTCAGGGATTCATAGCGGATAGGCTCCACCTCACGCGAGGAACCGGCTTCTTCTTCCAGCTTGCCGTTGGGGTAATAAAAACGCTGCCGCAGCTGCCAGGTGAGCGGACCGTGGTGGCGGTAGCCCTGGTAGGTGCCCCAAAACTGGCACACCCGGAACCAGATGATGCTGATGAAGTGCTTTCCAAGCTGCTTTTGCCTGCGCGCGTTTTGCATATCGCGCTGAATGTTGCGCGAACTGAGGCGCAAAAAGTCCAGAAAGCCAAAACGTTCGTGCGTGTAGATATGCCGGAAAGCAATGGCTTCGCGCTTGTAGCGGTTGTAGACGCCGCGCGGGGTTTCGTTGTGCACATGCACAATCACGGCCTCGGGCGCGTAGTGGATTTTGTATCCCGTTTGCATCATGCGGCTGGCCCAATCCAGGTCTTCCAGGCCGGGCAGCGTTTCGTTGTAGGGATGTTCCAGGGCAAGCGCGCGGCGCACCGCGGCGTTGGCGTTATTGCAGAAGGGACTGTCCTGGTATTCTTGCGTGCTTTCCGGGAACCAACTGGCAAAGATTTGCTCTTCCGAGTACTTGGTGGTCTCGCCGCCGCGCTGCTTGCCGTAGACCAGCGCGATTTTTGGGTCCGCAAAAGGAGCGAGCAACTTCTCCAGCCAATCGGGGTAGACCGGGTAGACGTGCGCGCTGGCAAACACCAGGATTTCCCCGCTGGCGGCTTGAATACCGCGGTTGAGCGAACGCCCGAAGGTGAACTCCTCGGGTTTGATGCGCACCACGTTGACCGCGTAGCGCTGGGCGATATCTACGGTTCTATCTTTGGAGCCTGAGTCCACCAGGATGACTTCCACATCCTGCAGCGTTTGTTGGGCAATGCCTTCCAGCAGGCGGGCGATATGCTTTTCTTCGTTGTATGAGCGGATGATGATGGAGCAGCGGGGCTGGGTCAAGAGGCACCTGTAGAGCGAGATATTCCCGGGCGAGTAATGGCCGGAAGCTAATTATACAGTATTTC
>JAGOML010000078.1:4899-6210 GCA_017993575.1 Anaerolineaceae bacterium
CTCCCACCGTGCCCAGCCCTCCCCATAAAAAAGCGGCAGCCGGAAGGCTGCCGCAATTCTCTAAAACGCAAACGCTGGTCTATCTGCCCTTGCGGGTAGCCCGGTCCACGATGACCGCGCCAACCAGCACGGCGCCGCGCACAATGTACTGAATAGAGATATCGATCCCCATCAGGTTCATGCCGCTGGTGAGGGACATCATCACGAGCGCGCCGACGATGGAACCAGGGATAGTGCCTACGCCGCCCGCGGCAGAGACGCCGCCGACGAAAGCAGCCGCGATGGCATCGGTCTCAAAACCCAGGCCGGCAGTAGTCGTCGCGGATTGCAGGCGGGAGGCATACAGGATGCCGGAGAGCGAAGCGAGCATGCCCATCGCGCCGAAGACAATATAGGTAATCCGGGAAACGCTGATACCGCTCAGTTCCGCCGCTTCGGGGTTGCCGCCAACCGCGTAAATGTGGCGTCCGAGCGGGGTCTTGGTAGTGATAAAGGTGAAAATTGCCACCACCAAGAGCACAACCACCAGGCTCCAGGAAAGGCCGTTATAACCGGAGAGCACCCAGGAGATGTAGCCGATAATCACGGAGATAAGCACCAAAGTTAAGATAAAGATTGGCATGCTTGGCACTTTGAAGTTGTAGGACATCTTTTTCTTGCGGCCTTTGATGGCGCTCAGGATGAAAAGAATGATTCCCAGCAAGCCTATGAGCAGGGTGATTTTGTGCTTGTTGTCCAAAAAGCCAAAATCGGGAATATCGGGAATAAACCCATTGCCAATCGCGTTAAATATCTTATCCTTGATGATGATTGTGCCGGTACCCATAGTCACCAGCAGCAGCGCGCCGCGGAAAATAAGGCCGGCAGCCATGGTGGAGACGAAGGCGGGCACGCCTAACTTGGCGATTGGCGTTGATGTCAGCAACCCAGAAATAACGCCGAGGATAAGCACAATTGGAATGACCACATACACTGGCAGTTTCCAGGCGGTCATCGCGATGGCGGCAAAAGCGCCCAGAAAGCCCGCCAGGTATCCGACCGAAAGGTCGATATGACGGATGACGATGACCAGCGTCATGCCCACGGCCAGCACAGCGATGTAACCCATCTGGTTAAGCAGGTTGCTGATATTGCGCGAGGAGATGAAAACGCCGTCAGTAGTGATCGTGAAAAATATCATGATCACAACCAGGGCGATGAACATAAAGTATTGGCTGATGTTGGATTTTAACAGCCCGAGAATCTCGGTAAGAAAAGATGGTGCGCGTTCTTCTTGAATGTTGGGATTTTCTGACATCTTGTGTCTCCTCA
>JAGOML010000019.1:0-29682 GCA_017993575.1 Anaerolineaceae bacterium
TGCATGCCCTGGGCGCGCGCAAACAGCGCCCATTGTGGGCTTCCACCAGCACCAAGAACCCTGCTTACCGGGATGTGATGTACGTGGAAGAACTGATTGGCGCGGACACGGTAAACACAGTGCCGCCCCAAACGCTGACAGCCTTCCTGGACCACGGAAAGGTGCGTAATAGCATTGGTGAAAACCTGGATAGCGCCCGCGCGCTTTTTACCCGCCTGGAAGCGCTCGGCATTGCGATGCCGCAGGTGACCGCGCAGCTGGAGGCGGAAGGCGTGAAAGCATTCGCAGACGCATTCAGCGTGCTGCTTGAGGTGGTGGATAAACGGCGACGAGCCTGAATTTGTGATGATAAACAGCAGCGGCGCTCATCGGCGCCTCTGCTGTTTTTAGGTATCTTTGTGTTTTTGAGAGTTACTTCACGCCCAAACCCTGGTAAAGCCGCAGGTATTCGAGCGCGGATTTGGACCAGGAAAAATCCTGGCGCATGCCGCGCTTTTGCATCGCTTGCCAGGAACCCGAGTTCTTGAACAGGTCCAGCGCCCTGGTGAGCGCGCCCGCAAAGTCTTTGGCTGTAGCGGGCTTGAAGAGAAAGCCAGTTCCGCTTTCGGGATAGGCGCTGACGTCGCAAATCGTATCCTGCAGGCCGCCGGTAGCGCGGGCTAAGGGGATGCAGCCGTAACGCATCGCCATCATCTGCGCCAATCCGCAGGGCTCGTAGCGCGAGGGCATCAGCAGGATATCACCGCCCGCGTACATGCGGCGCGAGAGGTTGATGTCGAAGCGAATGGCAGCGCGCACGCGCTTGGGGTGGTCGCTTTCCAGCTTGCGGCAGGCTTCTTCGAGCTCAGGGTTACCTGTCCCGAGCAGTATCGCCTGCCAATCTCGCTTTCCGAGGCTTGCCAGCCCTTCTACGGCCAGATCTACGCCCTTTTGCTGATCCATGCGCGAAACGAGCACCAGCAAGGGGATGGTGGGGTCAGGGTCGAGCTCGAACTCGCGCGCGAGAGCGTTTTTATTAGCAGCGCGCTGCTCGAGCGCTTCGGCGCTAAAAGAGGCAGGAATGCGGCTGTCGTTGGTCGGGTCCCAGGCGTCCATATCCAGACCGTTGACAATGCCCGAAACAACCTTATGCCTGGTTTGAAGGAGCTTTTCCAGCCCGCAGCCGAATTCCGGGGTGAGGATCTCTTGCGCGTAGGTTTCGGAGACGGTGGTCACGCGGTCGGCAGTTTGAATCGCGAGCGGCAGTGGGAACTTTTTGCCCCACCACGGCACCAGGCTGTAGCGGCTGGGAGGAATGCCGTAATTATCAAAGGCGGCTTCGGTGCCCGCGCCCATGAAAGGCAGGTTGTGCATTGTGAACACTGTTTTAGGATGCGCGGCGGCGGGGGACGCTTTGCGGCGCAGGCTGAGCAAATACACCACCAGGGCGGTGTGCCAATCGTTGGCATGCACAATGTCCGGTTTCCACTCCAGGCGGTCCATCAGACCCAACGCGGCAGCGGAGAAAAACACATACTTGCGCCCATCGGCGGCAGAGTCCGGGCTGTAGACCGGGCTGTTGGCGATGGGTTCGCCGCCAATCAGATAGACTGGCACGCCGTTCACCTCGCTGTAATAGACCTCCGCGCTGAGCGCGCCAGTCTTAGATTCCACCGGGAAGCTGAAAAGCAGCTCAGGCGCGGGCAGCTTTTGACGGACAGTATCGTGATAGGGCAGCAGCAGACGCACATCCACGCGCATGCCGCCGCTGTTTTTGGCGGGCAAAGCCCGCAGCGCTTGGGGCAGGGAACCAGCTACATCTCCTAAACCACCTACTTTAACCAATGGGTCTGCTTCTGCGGCGAGGAACAGGACTTTGAGGGTTTTCATGCGGCTCTCCTTATTTTCGGCGGGATTTGATGGCGTTAATCAGGCCATTGGTTGAGGAATCGTGACTGCTAATTGGTTCGCTGCCTTCCAGTTCTGGCAGGATGGCCTTGGCAAGCTGCTTGCCGAGTTCCACCCCCATTTGGTCAAACGAATTTACCCGCCAGATGACGCCCTGGGTGAAAATCTTGTGTTCGTAAAGCGCTACCAGAGCTCCGAGCGTTTCGGGAGTCAGTTTTTGGTAGAGGAAGGAGTTGGTTGGGCGGTTGCCCGGGAAAGTTTTAGCGCGGGCCAGCAGTTCAAGTTTCTCTTCTGTTAAACCCTGGGCGGTTAGTTCCTTGCGGGCTTCCTCAAGTGTGCGGCCTTTCATCAGGGCTTCGGTTTGCGCCAGAAAGTTGGAGAGCAGGATGGCATGATGGCTGCCGAGCGGGTTTTGCGTCTCGACCCCTGCCAGAAAATCGCAGGGAATGAGCTTGGTACCCTGATGGATCAGCTGATAAAAGGCGTGCTGACCATTGGTGCCCGGCTGCCCCCAGATAATTGGACCGGTGGAGTAATTCAGGCTTTCGCCTTCGCGGCTGACGCCTTTGCCATTGCTTTCCATGTCGCCCTGCTGAAAGTAGGCCGGGAAGTATTCCAGATACTGTTCGTACGGCAGGATGGCATGCGACTGCGCGCCAAAGAAATTGTTGTACCAAATGCCCAACAGCGCCATGATGACCGGGATGTTTTGGCCGAGCGGCGCGGTACGAAAATGCAGATCCGCGTCGGAAGCTCCGCGGAGGAGAGCCTCGAAGTTATCCATCCCGATGAAGATAGCAATGGATAGCCCGATGGCCGACCAGAGGGAATAACGGCCGCCGACCCAATCCCAAAATTCAAACACATTTTCGGGATCGATGCCGAAAGCTCGCACTGCCGCCGTGTTCGTGGACATGGCAGCAAAATGCCGGGCAATGTGGCGTTCGTCGCCAGCGCGCGCCAGGAACCACTCGCGCGCGCTGTGGGCGTTGGTCATGGTTTCTTGAGTCGTAAAGGTTTTGGACGCAATCAGGAAAAGCGCGGTTTCGGGGTTCAGCTGTTTTAGCGTTTCGGCAATATCGGTGCCGTCCACGTTGGACACGAAATGCACCCGCAGGCCTCTTTTGCCGTAAGGTTTGAGAGCAGCGCAGACCATTTTTGGCCCCAAGTCCGAGCCGCCAATGCCAATATTGACAATATCCGTGATGGGTTTTCCGGTGAAGCCGCGCCATTCCCCGGAACGCACCAGCTCACTGAAGCGCCGCATCTTGGCCAGCACCCGATGGATATCTGGCAAGACATCCGCGCCATCCACCAGAATGGGGGTTTGGGATTGGCTGCGCAGCGCCGTATGAAGCACGGCGCGCCCTTCGGTGTTGTTAATTTTCTCTCCGCTGAACATGGCTTCGATGTGAGCGGGGAGCTGCGCTTCAACCGCGAGATTCAGGAGCAGAGGCATGGTTTGGTCTGTAATGCGGTTTTTGGAATAATCAAAGAGGATATCTTTGAATTGAATCGCAAAACGCTCGAAACGCGAGGGGTCCTCCGCGAAAAGGGCGCGCATGGGCAGGTCCTTGACCTGGGCGTAATGTTCCGCCAGTTTAAGCCAGGCTGCTGTCTGTTCGAGGGCTGTTGTCATCATTTCCTCAGGGCTTCTTTTGGAGGCTTTCGCCGCTGGGGATTTCAAGCGTGTCGTAGTCAGAGGGTTTTGTGTCCGGGTCGATGCGGCAGTTGCGCCCGATGACCGCTTTCGCAGGGATGACAGCGGATTTGCCGGCAATGGTGATTCCAGTGTTGAGGTTATCCGGTTCCAATTTGTTGGGGGTATCGTCCTTGCCGTAACCCAGCTGAGCTCCGGGTCCTACTTCGATTTTCTTATCCAAAACGCAGTTGCTCACAACGGCGCCCGCGCGGATGATAGTCTCGTTCATGATCACGCTGTTGCGCACAACGGCGCCTTTTTCCACGATGACGCCGGGAGAAAGCACGCTGTTGATGACTGTTCCGCAGATATTGCAGCCGTTGGAAACCATGCTTTTCTCGATGCTCCCGGGCGGCATGATTTTTACTGGCGGGCGCTCTTCGGAACGGGTGTGAATAATCCAATCAGAATTGTAGAGGTCAAGCGCTGGCTGCTCCTCGAGGAGCGCCATGCTGGTTTCCCAATAAGCCTGTATCGTGCCAACATCGACCCAATAGCCAACAAAGGGATACGCGAACGCGCGTCCCATTTCCACGATGCGGGGAATGATGTTCTTTCCAAAATCGTGCGCGGAATCCGGCTGCGCCGCGTCCAGGTCCAGCTGTTCCAGCAGGAACCTGGTATTAAAAACATAGATGCCCATGGATGCCAAAGTGCTCTCGGACTTTTTGGGTTTTTCGGCGAATTTTGTGATTTTTTGGGTGGAATCCACACTCATGATGCCAAAACGGCTGACTTCCTGCTGGCTGACGTTCATCACCGCGACGGTCAGGTCGGCTTTTTTGGCCTGGTGAAAGCGCAACAGGTCGCGGTAATCTTGTTTATAGATATGGTCGCCAGATAGGATGAGGAGCGTGTCGCTGTTGGCATCTTTGATAAAGGTGCGGTTCTGGTAAAGGGCGTCCGCCGTACCGCGGTACCAATCCTGAAGGGAGCGTCCGCGGAAAGGCTGCCAGATTTGGAGTCCGTTCGGTGGGCGGCGGTTCAGGTCCCACGGCTCTCCGATACCGAGGTGCTGCATCAGCGAGTGTGGACGGAACTGAGTTAAAACCGCGATGCGGTAGAGGTCGGAATTGACGGCGTTTGAAAGGGGAAAGTCGATGATGCGGTATTTCCCGGCGAAGGGAACAGCTGGTTTGGCGCGTTTTTCTCCGAGAATACTGAGGCGGCTGCCGGCTCCGCCGGCAAGAATGAGGGTTAGAACAGTCATGGGGGTTCCTCCGGTGAAACAATTCTGAGTTAATCGCAGCAGCTTAATGATAACAACCTCAAGTGTACCGCGCAATCATCAAAGTGGGTATAAAATTACAGCGCTGAAAACTGCCAGAAAACTCAAACGCGCGAGGAACAAACCATGGCAAAAAGAAAACTAAAGCGTCAGTTGAATCTTTTACAGGTTATTATGCTGGGCACCGCGGGAACCATCGCGGCGGAAATCTTTGTGTTAACCGGCCATGCCGCGGGGATAGCCGGCCCGGAAGCCGTGCTGGCGCTTGTGCTGGGAGGCGTGCTCACCCTCAGCGTCGCACTTAATTACTGCGAATTAGCAACAACCTACCCGGTGACCGGCGGCGCGATGACTTATGTCGGTCAGGGCTTTGGCAGTGGGCTGATCATGTTTTTGGTTGGTTCGCTGGATTGTTTATCAAGCACCTTCTATGCCGCGCTTTCCGCGATCGGTTTCGCAATCTCCCTCAAAGTCTTTTTCCCAATCTTACCCTTAGTGCCGGTGGCGCTGGCTGTTATTGTGGTCGTGGCTGGCTTGCACGCCCGCGGCGTGAACAAGGCGGGTAACTTTCAGATTGTGCTGGGCGCGTTCTTGCTGGTTGTCTTTGCCATTTACATCATCCGCGGGATGACCGACGCGAATGGGTTTAGTCAGGCGGTCTTTTCGTCCGGGAACGTAGTTTTTTCCGGGCAGAATACCTTCCAGGTTATCGCGCGCATGCTCTCAGCTATCGCGCTGACCTACAACGCCTATGTTGGTTTTGAAGTGATTGCTGACGACGCTGAGGAAATTACACAGCCCAATCGCAACATCCCACTTGGTATCTTGCTCAGCCTGGGAATTGCCACCTTGGTATATTCGATGGTTTCCTTGGTGACCATCGGCACGATTCCTTTTCAACAGCTGGCAGGTTCAACCACCGCGTTGACGGACGCGGCCGCAAAGTTTTGGCCAAACGGCGGCGTGCAAATTATGGCGGCAGCCGGTATTGTTGCCACGCTAACATCAGTCAATTCGGCTATGCTCTCAGCCACGCGTGAAGCCTTCACGCTCAGCCGGGAGCGGGTTTGGCCGCGAGTCTTTTCGCGGCTCAGCCGTTGGCGCACGCCATATGCCGCCATCATCCTAATCGCGCTCATCAGCGGCCTGATTTCCGCAATTGGTGTGGTCGATTTTCTCAGTTACATTTCCAGCGCTGGCTATATGTTCGTGCTTTTTTGGGCAAGCCTGGCTATGCTGCGCCTTCGTAAAGACCAGCCAAATATTGAGCGGCCGTTTAAAGTGCCGTTGTACCCACTTACCCCTTACCTGGCTGCTGCTTCGGGTGTGCTCATTGTCGCATTCGCGGACCCGAAGGCGCTGTTGTTCCTGGCCGCGGTGCTCGCGGGCTTGTCCGTGGTTTTTTGGGTGACCAAGTTTTACAAAACACGCTCTGACCTGCAGCAGAAACTTGAACACGAGGAAGGCGGCGGCAGAATCCTGGCTGCGGCCGTGCATCAGGATACCGCTATCAGCCTGACGCGCCTGGCGGCACAGCTGGTTGACCAGCAAGAAGATACCAGCATATGCGTTTTCAGCGTGAAAAAGACGCCTTTCAACCTTTCGGAAGGGCAGGTGCCGGCCTTGGTGCAGGAACAGAATGCCAAAAAGAAACAATTACTGGCCGTGACGGCCCCAATCGCCCAAAGCCACAATGTGCCGCTCTATGTTAAAAGCAAAGCGGCCAGACACGTGGAAGAAGCGGTCTACGACGAGTTGGCGCGTCACCGCGATATTTCTATGGTTCTGTTAGGGTATCCCAAGGATGAAAGCAAAGTCCATACCCCCAATAACATATTAAAAGAAATAGTCATGACAGCTCAGCGTAATGTCGGGGTTTTGCGAGACCGAGGGCTGGTAAATGGCATTCACCGCGTTTTGGTACCGGTTGGGAACGGTCCCAACGCGCGCTTGGCGCTGCGCCTGGCGCGGGACCTGGCAAGCCCGGACCCAATCCCGGTCACAGCCCTGCGGCTAACCAAGGACGGAGCAGACCCCGAGGTGGTGGAAGACCAACTCGCGCAGCTGCATGATATCGTTGAGTTCGAATTGGGAGAGATACCGCCCTACGTCGAGTTGAAAGTGGAGTTAGTATCCTCAGTGCTGGATGGGATACTGGAGGAAAGCAGGCGCGGCAATTACGACCTGATGATTATTGGAGCGGCTGAAGAGGTTTTGAGCCCTGAGCAGATTTTTGGCGAGTTGAACGACAACCTGTTGGAAGAGGCTGAGTGTTCCATCCTGGTTGTGCGTCAATACCAACCCACCGGAACTATCTGGCTGCATAAGCAGCTGAAGCGCATTGAAGAGTGAAGGTCGGATTTGATAGAATAGCGTTATGAAACAACAGCTAACACCCCAATGGGCGATAAATCTGCCGGACGGCTTTCAACGCCGCAAAGAGGATACCCATATTGTTTTTTGGACCGAGGGAATTACGATTGGCGTGGCAGTATTCTCTTACAGCGGCGCCAAAGAGCGAGCAGCGCTGCTGGCGAATTTGCGCGCGAAAGCCCAAGCAGAGGAGTTGGAAATCATAGAGGAACAAGCTGAACAGCTAATTCGCTTTGGCAGCATGCAGCTGGAAGCGATTACCCCCAAACACACCCGCCTGGCGCTGCACGCATTTAGCATGGCTGAGAATGGCTGCGCGCAGACTTCATTTTACCTGGATAACGCGGCTGATTTACCGCAGGCTTTAAAAATCTGGCAGAACCTGGTTTACACGCCAACGGAGCTCTGATTATCAGAGGCCCAAGGGTCGATCCTGGTTCGACTGAGTTATTGGATCAAGGAGAATTAACCCGAAAATGAGCGCGTATTTCTTTTCCGCAGAATAAGCGCTTAAGAGGTTTTCAGGAAAGAAGAATTTTAGAACGAGAAGTAGAGCTTACTTCTTGTCCTTCTTTTCCTTCTTCTCTTTCTTTTCCTTCTTGTCTTTCTTATCTTTCTTATCCTTGCCCATTTCTTGCTCCTTAGCTTGTTTTTCGAGATTTTCGGGATCCCAATAGCCCACCAGTTCACCGGTGGTATCTTTGGAGATTTCAGACCAATGGTGCAGGTCGAGGCTTATATACGCCAGAGCCGCGGTCGGAAGCGCGTCCAGTTTGCCGTCAAGGGTTTGCATAAAGGCTTCGAGCCCCGGATTGTGGGCGATTATCATAACCCGTTCCAAACTGTCATCCAGTTTCTGGAGCTGTTCAATGAATTCGCGGACTTCCCCCATATAGAAACTATTCACATACGTAATCTTATGTTCAAGATTGCAAACTTTGGCGACAATCTCAGCGGTCTGACTGGCGCGCAAAGCGGGAGAAGATAGAATAACTTGCGGGATTAATTCGTTCTCGCGCAGTATTTCAGCAATTTCCGCGGAGGCTATCGCGCCGCGTTTTTTCAACGGCCGCTGAAAATCCGGCAGTTTCTTATCACTCCAGCTTGATTTTGCGTGTCTCATCAGCAGCAGGGTCTTTGCCATAGTAAACTCCAATCCTGAATGTTGCTTGCGCGAATCATAACATAAAGCGCGCAAAAAAATGGCGATATTTAAAGTTTTTCAGCCGAAAGTTGGGGTATTTTTCAGGAGATGTTGGACTTTTGCGGGTCTTTGGTTGTGCCAAGGCGCTTTAGGCAGCAGCAGGTCTTGGAGCGCATCTTGCACCTTATTGAGATGATTGATTAGTACTGGAGGAATTATGAAGAAGACAATTGTGGGTGCGATTCTCTTGCTTGCGGCATGCTTTATGCTGGTCTCCTGCGTGGGCGCCGCGCCGCTGAGTTTTGAAGATCTGCAAACCCAAGCCGCGATTTTTGCCCAGGCAACGCTGACGCGCGTCGCGTTGGACACGCTGGCAGCGCCTACCAATACGCTACCCGCGCCAAGCAGCACCAATACCAGCCTGCCGCCCAGTGAAACCTTGCCCGCGCCCACGGAAACGGCCCTCCCACCTACGCCAGAGCCGCCCGCTGCGAGCGCGACGCCTGTGCCCCCTACAGAAACCCGCGTGCCTACCGTTGGGATAACCTACATCACACAATCCGCCACGCCGCGGCCGGTGGTATACGAGCCCATCCGCCTTAGTTTTGCGGAGGGAGCGACCAATATTGCCCAGGAGGGCAGCGCGGCTTACAATTCCGTGCGCCGCTATGTTTTTTGGGCTGCAAAGAACCAGTTCGTCAAAATCTCTCTCAGCAGCGCGAATAAAGTTGTGCTGGGTGTCAGCGGGGCAGACGGCTCGGTGCTGTTGCCAATATCGGAGGGGAAAACGAGCTACCAGGGCTATCTGAGGGCGAATGGGAATTGGACCATTGACGCGGCTGCCAACCCCCAGGCTGTGACTTTTTCTGTCTATCTGCAAATCCCGGAGCGGTTGAACTTCCCCTCGGGCGCGTACGGCATGACAGCAGTTGGCAGAGTGCCGGCAAGCGGCACGCATGAATTCCTGGTATGGGCAAATAAGGGGCAGCGCCTGAAAGTCTCCGCGCAGCCAGGGGATAAAGCAGTTCTCGCGATTTATCACGTAGACGGCACCGAACTGCTTTCCGCCAGCGCTGGAGCTGCCAGCTATGATGACATTCTGCCAAAGGCTGGGGATTACATCATCACTGTTGTAAACCGGACTGCCAGCGCGTTGAACTTCACACTGCCGATAGAAATCCGCTGAGAGATGACACTATAAAAACGCGCCCGCATCAAGCGGGCGCTTTCTTATTTTTAGCGATAGCGCGGATAATCCAGCACAAATTGATTTTGGTACTCCGTCTCTACGGCGCCGGGGATGAAGCCGCGCACCCAATCAATGGATTCGCGCGGGCTGAGCCCAAGCAATTCCTGGGCAAGGCAAGCGCAGAACATGCCTGTGCGCCCGATGCCGGCATGGCAGTGCACAGCGATTTTTTTGCCCGTACGCAGAAGGTCGGCAACTTCCCGCAGCGCGGCGTTCCAGGTGCCGGAAGGCGGCGCGGTGAAATCTGCCACTGGCGCGTGAATTTGCGTCAGACCGGCTTGCTCATAACGCTCGCGCAGGTCTTGCCGGGCGTATTCGCGGATATCGAAATCTGGATTGAGAACAACTACTACCTCGATACCTGCCTGTTGGTACAGGTTCACAACTTCATCCTGTGGGTCAAACATGCTGCTGCCGGGCATCACGGAGCGGTAGAGTTTACCGGGGAGTTGAAAAGGCAATTCGTTCATCAGCGGAGGCTTAGCGCGCCGAAGGGCTGGCGGAAGCCGCCAGTCGCCTTTTTCATCACGCAGCAGCGCTATCACAGCTGTCACGGAGTTTAAAGGCAGTGGGCTGCCGTATAAATGCGGAAATTGCATCGCTTTGCCTTCCAGGTTTTCGTAGACAAGCGGGATGCCTGTGAGGGCTGGCTCAATGCAGAGCAGAATTAACCCAGACAAATCCCGATAAAAATGATTGGCGACATCCTCGACCTGGTAAAGGTCGGAGCAGTGGATAAAGCCGTCGCGTTCAAAAGCTTGTGGGGTGTACCCACCTATCTTTTTGGCGTTTTCCCATTCCGCTGAGGTGGTGATGTGATAAATCATTTAATCTCTTTTCATTCTCAGTAATGTGTTCGCGCGGACAAGCAGCCAGGTCCGGATGGCTTATTTTACTCTTTTTAGTGGAAGGCGAAGCATGGAGAGTTTGTACGAGGTTATTTTGACTTTTGCGAGCGTTTCCTAAATTTGCCTCTTGACAATACTGTGTAACAAACAGTATACTGTAGTAGATTATATTATCGGAGGTTCTATGCAGTCAAAAGAAGCGTTACTGGCGGGTTTTGTGACCGAAATGCGGCGCGGCGCGATCGCCCTGGCGGTCTTGAGCCGACTTAGTGAACCAGGCTACGGCTACCAATTAGTGCGGGACTTGGCGGTTGGCGGCGTGCCGGTGGAAGCGAATACGCTCTACCCGCTTTTGCGCCGCCTGGAAGAACAGGCGCTGCTGCGCAGCGATTGGGATATGCGCGAAGGCAAGCCGCGCAAATATTACCAGCGAACGGAAACAGGAACAGAGGTTTACGAGCGTTGGCGAGCTGAGTGGAAACAATTTAGTGTGAGTTTTAATAGTTTGTTGGAGGACAACCATGAAGTCAAATAATTTAATTGAACGTTACATCTACGCGATTAGCCGGCAGCTGCCTGTAAAGTCGCGAGAGGATACAGCCCGCGAACTGCGCACGCTCATCGCGGATATGCTGGCGGAACGCGGCGCGGAGCAGGAGCCCTCTGAGGAGGACATCCGGGCGGTGCTGACGGAACTGGGGCGCCCGGATGAGTTGGCGCAAAAGTACCTGCCTGCGCAGCGCAACTGCCTGATTGGGCAGCCGCACTTCCGAATCTACAAGCTGGTGCTTAAGATCGTCCTGGCGGCAACGCTTTTTGGGCTCAGCGTTGCGCTCATGGTTGAGTTGGTCAGCGCTCCGACTGAGAATTTGCTGGTAAGGCTGGGGGAGTGGGTGCTTAGCCTGTTCTCCGGCGGGCTGCAGGCTTTCGCGTATGTGACGCTGATATTCGCGCTGTTTTACCATTATGACGTCAAATTAGACGAGGAAAAGGACTTTCTGAGTGAATTGCCCGAGCTGCCAGAGCGGGCGCCGAAATCGAGCGCGGCAGAAAACATCATCGGTCTGATTTTCACGGTGCTCTTCGCGCTGGCGTTTGTTGTGCTGCCGGAAACCAATATCCCGGTGTGGTTTGAGGAGCGCGGCTTTATCCCTCTGTTGAACCCAGAATTTCTGCGCAGCATGCGTCCTTTGCTGCTGGCAAGCCTGGCAGTAGGCGCGCTGAACGACATCACCATGCTCGCTGAACGCAAGAACAGCGTACCGGCGCTGTTGACACAGCTGTTGGACGCGGTGTTGAGCGGCGCTCTGGCCTGGGCTTTCTTTTCCAGCGCGAACCTGTTCAGTTCCCAATTCGTGCAGGCTTTTCACGCGCCGGAAGTGGCAGGGCTGTTTGACCCAAGCCTACCACTCAATCACTCCTGGCTTGGAAAGCTTCTTTTGGGGCTCACGCTATTTGGCTTGGCAGTAGGCAGCATCAGCGCGATTGTGAAAACCATCCGGGCAGTGAGTGAAAAGTCGGCTTAGAATCGCAGCATCCCACCGCGTTTTTACAAATAATTAACACAGCGCGGTGGGATTGTCGTGTTATACTGTTGCCAGTGCTGCGCGAATAGAAATTTGCTTTTCTATGACCCGCTACGCCTTGTGTTGAGTGAAAGAAGCGCATGAAAGTAAGTGTTGACAAAGATTTATGTATTGGCTGCGGTGTTTGCGAAGGGATAGCCCCAACGCTTTTCAGCCTGGAAAACGCGCCCACAGCCGAAGTGCTGCTCTCGCCCGTTCCGGAAGCGATCCAGGAAGCGGCGAGGCAGGCAGCAGAGGATTGCCCGGAAGGAGCCATCCTGGTAGAGGAAGATGAGTCGCGCGAATTGGAACCAGAAAACCCGGAGCGTGATATCATTGTAGAAGAATTCGCGGATGAGAACCGCGAAGATATTGACCAAAAATTGAAGGAGAAAAAGATGAAGGCTATTGTTGATAAAGATTTATGCATCGCCTGCGGCGTTTGCGAAGGTATCGCCCCTGAGGTTTTCAGCCTGCAGCGTGAACCCTATGCCGAAGTTCTGTTGGATCCGATTCCTGCTGAGTTGGAAGACGCAGTGGAAGAAGCCAAAGAAGAGTGCCCCGAAGGCGCCATTACCATCGAAGCATAAACGCTTCAGCACAAATTGCACGCCGCCAGTTTTGGCGGCGTGTTTTTTGTTGCTGTTCCGGCTGGAATTTATTGGCAGGGTAAAAAGAATAATTTTAAAACAGATTATCGCGCGGTCACATCACTGAGGGTCTCTTGTTTATTTGCCCTCTTTATGGATAAGCGACATTGTCACGTAATGCATGATGCTGGTGATGAGTATCTGCAGCATTGACTCTGTTCACTAAGCTAAGCAGGCTCAAGAACCGAAACAGATTATGTTAATTATGTTTTCCTTGACACATATTCTGGGATGTGTGATATAGTTAAGACCTCATGAATGTCAGCTTGTCCGCTGTATCCCAGAAGACGCTTTTTCACCCAAGGGGCACTTGTACAGCGGATTTACATTGACTGCAATCCGGTCTGGACAGCCGGTAATAAGGGCGGCTATGTTTGCAGTAGCCTAGAGGGGGGCAAGAGAGGCCGACAAAATCGGCCTCTTCCATTTTAACCACCTCATTCCAAGTCGTCAGATAAATCAGGCCATGCCATGCCCAACGCGACTGCTTTGGCAAGCATGTGCAGCAAGGTCTTTGCGCGGAACTTATCTCTCAGGTGGTTCATGTACCTGCGCACGGAGCGTTCGCTAATATGCAGCACATTGTAAATTTCAACCGGGGTGTAACCGTTCACCAGGAACTGCAAAACCCTTTTTTCCTGCCGGGTGAGGTGAACCGAGCGCGGTTCCGGCATTTCTTCCTTGGGAAGTATGATTACAATCCTGCCGGACTGATAGGCCTGCCAGGTCGTGATTAAGGTATCCTGAGAACCAACAAAGGGCTCCCAGTTACCGCCATTAACCGCGGACCTGATCTCATCCGGCGCCCGGGCAACGTGGATAATCCGCACCGTATCGCGGACACCAAATATGTAGACTTGAGTGGGGCGTTGTTCCATAATCATAATAGAATATATGTTCTATTATCGACGCGGAATTTTAGATTGTCAAGCAAAAAACGGATGGAAGCATGGACGGAGTTTTATTTTTGCTGCGCGTTTTCCCGCCGGTAGAGGCGGTCAAGCGCCAGGAATGCCAGGACGGATAGAACGCCAATCAACGTGCCACCGAAATACGGCGCTCGCGTTCCGACCAGATCCGTGAGGATGCCGGCAGAGAGCGGGCCCACAGCCATGCCAAGGTTCCAGGTGAGACCAAACAGACCCAGATAGCGGCCGCGTTGGTCTTCGGGAGCGATTCCTGATACAAAAGTGGTCGCCGTCGGGGCAATAATCAACTCGCCTACGGTCATAACCACCATGGCTGCCCAGAAGCCCCAAAAGCGGCTGCTGAGGGCGATGATCAGCATAGTGGCACCGTAGAACGCAGAGCCCAGCGTGAGCATGCTGGTCACGCGTTTCTTTTGGGTGAGCCTGGTGACAAATACTTGCAGAAAAACCACCATCAACGCGTTCGTGGTTGGCAGCCAACTGTACTGCGCTTCGCCGATGGCAAAATTCTGCTTGAGATAGACAACCAGAAACGCCCAAACCAGCGTGCCGCAGATTTCCATCAAGGTGTGGGCGCCAATCATGCGTGAGAAGAATTTATTCTGAAGCGCGCCCTTATAGACACGCAGCTGATCGCGCAAACTTTCCGCTGAGGAAACCACTGAAACCGGGCGGGTTTCTTTGAGGAAGAAGAGGGTGATCAGACCAAAAATTGCCAGCGTGCCAGCGGCGGCCATCAGACCAATGTTGTAGGACCTGGCCAATACCAGGCCGCCCAGGATAGGGCCGAGCGCGACGCCTATGTTTCTGCCCATGCGCACAAGGGCGTAGGCCTGAGCGCGCTCTTCGGGCGGGAACATATCGGCCAGCATCGCGTCCGTGCCGACTCGAAAAAGGGGGACAAAGAAGCCTGACAAACCCATCAGCAGCGCGAAGAGCACGAATTCCCTGGAAGGGATATACAACAGATAGACTGCCGCCTGCCCAAGGAGGCCTATGACCATGACGATTTTTCTTCCGACCTGGTCCGCGAGCGAGCCGGCAAGTATCGCGGCAATCAGCGCGCAAATTGAGTTGATGGTCATCAGACTGGTGACGGTGGTGAGGGGCTGCCCAAGTTTCTCGCTGGCATACACGAGCATGAACGGCCAGATCATGGTGGTGCCGGTAGAGGAGAGCACCAGACCTGAAAACATCAGCCAGAACTGGGAAGTAAAATGACGGCGGGTGGGAGGTTTTGGCATCTAATAGTCACCGGATGAGAAAATTAACCTCTCAATCCTATCACATCCGCGTGAAAACGCGCGGTATTATGTGCAAATTGCCTGCCCGACTTCAGGGCTGCTGCAGCGGGAAAGCAGCTTCGCAGGTGAAGCCAAGTGGAGCCATTGGGGTTTCGTAGGAATAAATCGAAAAGTACAGAATGATGGGGGAACCTAAGCCCGCGTAGGTGATTTGGTAAGCGTCCACAACTTCTTGTTCGGCATTGAACTCCGGGCTGAGTCGGATGTAACTGATTTCTTCCATGTTGGGGCCGCGCAAGGTGTTCAAATAAGCCTCCATGCGCGAGATGCCGTCGTAGATATTCACAGTGCCCACGCGAATGGGCTGCTCAGGGCTGAAAGCGTAATCCGGATCGGTTGCAATCAAACAGGCAGGCGCGGAACCCGGCGGCAGAATGCGCAGCCCTGCCAGCAGCTTTTCAAACGCGACCTGCCCGGTTTGCAGCCAAAGTTGCTGGGGGTCTTCCTGGGTTGCGGCGCCCATCAAGCTCAGGCAGCGGCTTTGAACATGGAACACGGCCAGCTTACCTTGCATCGGCGAGTTCAGAAGCGTGCCTGAAAGCTCCGTTTGCACGCCGGTGAGGCCGGAAGCGCTGGCTTCCATGGAAGCGGTAATGCTCAGTCCGGGGATGTCCGCTTGCATCCGGTTGAGCAAGTAAGACAGGCATGCCGCCGCGTCGGCATTAATTCCAGCGGGTTCGCTGGTGATGCTGAAAAAGAGCGTTTCTTCCGCGTTGTTCATCACGGCCTTATCTTCGCCCAGGCTGAGCGTTACGGCTTGTCCGCCGTTATCGACGCTTGCCAGCGGCGAGAACGCGAGCGAAACCAAGGGCAGCAGCACTTCATCACCCAACATGATGAATGCGGATGGGTCGGGCGTGGCAGTAGGCGCTGGGGCAAGGGCCTGACCCACCGGAGGGACGTAGAGGGGTTCATCCTCGCGCTGAAGGGCGGGAGAAGGAAAATTGCAGCTGGCGAGCAGCAGTCCACAAGCAAGAATTGCCGCAGTCAAGCACTTTTTCATGGCTGGCTCATGCTATCAGCTGCGGTTAGTAACTGGAAATCCGCTAACATAGCCCTGAATGTGGGTAAAAAGGAATCCCAGGCGCTGCGTTCCGCGCTGCCAAGAAACGCGAGGGCGTAGCCCGGCATTGCAACCATCACCAGCCGACCTGTCAGGTAAGTGCTTTGGTACGGCTTGGCAAAGTCAATCAACAGGGCCGGTACTTTTTCTACTTTGGTCTCTCCCTGGTTGATGACTTCATAAGACTCATCCAGATAATTTTCCAGGAAAGGCTGGAACAATTGATTGGCTTCTTCCACATGCTCGCTGGTGTCGATTGTGTTGGTGGGTGAAAGGAAAATCAGAACGCGCAGTTCTGTTTCGCTGCCGGAATAATCCGGTGGGGTGAGCGTGAGCAAAGCGCCATTCTCGGAGCTTTCAGCTTGCCAGTCTTTGGGAATAGAAAGCTGAAAGCGGCGGTCTGGATGTTGATATATTTCCAATGGAAGCGCGCTCTCTGAAGCCGGAGCGCAGGCAGCGCACAGCACAAGCAGGAGTGAGCATGCCACAAGGAAACGGGAAAGCGGGAAAGAACGCGCCATAGGTAGATTCTATCTCATATTTGGCGGCGTGGAAGGCCCGGGGCGTCGGCGCGCAAAACCGAGGGGACAGAGAGGAGACAGCGGCGCGCTGATTGGATATAATCAGGGGCATGCGCGTGATTGAACCCGATGAAATCATTTACAGCAAGCGGAAAACAATCGCGGTAACAGTTTTCCCCGGGGGGAGGGTGGTCGTGCGCGCGCCCGCGCATGCCAGCCTGGCCGTTGTCCAGCGCTTTTTACGCGAGAAGGCGGATTGGATCCGGGCGGCGCAGGTCAAAATGCAGCAGGCTCCCCAGCGTTCGCACGGATATCGCTACGAGGAGGGAGAACTGCTGTGGTTTCTGGGGGAAAAATACCCGCTGCACCTGGTCGATAAAGTGCCTGGGGGGCTTACATATGTAGGCGGCAAAGGCTTTTTGCTGCAACATTCCCGCAAAGCGCAAGCAGAAGCGTTGATGAAAGCCTTTTATAAGCGGGAATTACGCGCGCGGGTGCAGGAATTGGTGCGTTTTTATGCAGCCCGGGACGGATACAAGCCGAGCGCGGTACGGATAACCAGCGCGCGCACGCGTTGGGGCTCCTGCAGCCGCGCCAACGCGCTCAACTTTTCGTTCCGGCTGGCGTTGACACCGCCGGCCTGCATTGAGTACGTGGTTGTGCATGAATTAGCCCACACGCGCGAACATAATCACTCCGCGCGGTTCTGGCAGCTGGTCAACCAGTCCCTGCCTTCGTTTAAATTGCCGCGAGATTGGTTGAAAAAACATGGGGCTGAACTACCCCCACTGACCGGAAATTCACCTTTGCCTGGCAGCCCCTGCTTCGAAAATTCCTGAGTAGCACCCAATTTAAATGTTAAAAATGTCCGATTCCGGACATTCTTTAAGGTAATTGGCAGCTTTTGACCTCTTTTCAAGAGGTTTTTTTGTTGTATGATATGGCATATATAGAACAAAAGTTCTATAAAGGAGGCAGCGTAAGATGAACCAACCTAAACCAGCACATGTCATACAAACGTCTGACTCCGAGGCTGCCTGCCCTATCAGGGCAGGCAGCCAATCCGCGAGCCGAGCGGATGCCACAAAGCTTGAGGAGCAATTTCGCGCGCTGCTGGGAGACGAACGCGCGCAGGACGCCAATTACTACCTGGGTCACTTCAGCCGGAGCCAACGCAAGGAGCTTGCCGCTGCCGCGCTGAAAACCTTGGACGGCGAAGTGGTGATGCTGCGGATCGCGATGAAACGTTTTTTTGATGCGGTGCGCGCGGATGAAAGCCCAGAAACTATTGAAAAACTGGGGGAAGCCCTGAACCTGTTGGGATTGAGCTGCTCGCGGTTGGGAAATGTTTTAAAGATTAACCAAGCCCTGCAAGGCGCAGCCCAAAATGCCGGGCAGAGCGCTTTGATGGAGAAACTCATGGAGGAACTGGCATTGATAACACCTGTAGTGAAGGAACAAGATGAAGCTTAATTATTTCAAAAACAGTGACGCGCAACCCCGGCAAGCAAAAACCAAGTTGTGCCAGCAAAGGCGGGGACTGCCCGGTTTACCAACAGGGAGATTGATTTGGAACATACGCTAAGGTTCCCACCGATGGCGGCCGGGCTGGAAAACACGCCGCGCCAGCAAACATTTTGGCTGCATACAGCCTTGCCTTGCAGACAGCGCGAAGAGCGGCTGGAAAGCAGGGCGGCATTTCTGCGTTCCTTGCGTACCTTGGAGGTTTATACGCGGGTCTTGGGAGCTGTGCGCCTGCGCGCTTACCAGGCAGCCGCCGGAGAAGCTATCGCGCGCTCGGTACTCGAGCAGCGCGGGTTGTCAATCGTGGTGATGTTTCCGCGCCAATCCGGCAAGAATATGCTGCAAGCCCAGTTGGAGGTGTACTTGCTCACGCGCTTTTCGCGCTGTGGAGCGGAGATGGTCAAATTCTCTCCTACCTACCAACCACAGAGCCTGAACGCTATGCGCCGCCTGGAAACAGCGCTGCAAGCCAACTGGCTGACGCACGATAACTGGAAAAAAAGCGCCGGCAATCACTATCGCTTTGGCAACGCGCATCTGACCTTTCTTTCCGCCGCTCCTGAGTCTAACGTGGTTGGAGCGACTGCGTCGACGCTTTTGCAGTTGGATGAAGCCCAGGATATTGGCATCGAAAAGTATGACAAGCAAATCGCCCCGATGGCGGCTTCCACGAATGCCACGCGCGTTTTTTGGGGCACAGCCTGGACAAGGCAAACGCTGCTGGCGCGCGAACTGCGCCTGGCGCTGGACGCGGAGCGGCGGGACGGAATTAGGCGCGTATTTTGCCTGGGCGCGGAAGGCGTGCGGGCTGAGGTGCCCGCGTACGGGCTTTTTGTGGATGAACAGGTAGCGCGGCTGGGCAGAACGCACCCCATGGTGCGCAGCCAGTACTTTGGAGAAGAAATTGATGCCGAAATTGGGCTTTTTCCACCCGCGCGTACAGGTTTAATGCAGGGCAGCCATCGCGCGCAGGATGAGCCGGACCCCGGCAAAGTTTACGCCCTCCTGGTGGACCTGGCAGGCGAAGATGAGCAGCTGCGCGCGCATGTTTCCGAGACTGGAAGCGGCGAGCTGCGCAACCCCGGCAGAGATTCCAGCGCGGTGACTATCGTGCAAGTAGACAGCGGCGCGCGCGCGGGCGACCTGACCGGTAAGCCTGTCTATCGGGTGGCTCGGCGGGAACTCTGGACTGGGGAAAAGCACAGCACGCAGTACGCGCGTTTGCTGGCATTGGTGGAACGCTGGCAGCCGCGCCGGGTAGTGGTGGATGCCAGCGGCGTGGGCGCGGGGGTGGCTTCTTTTTTAGCAGATAAGCTGGGCGAGCGCGTGATTCAACTGGTTTTTAACCGTCAACTGAAATCGCGTTTAGGTTGGGGCTTTCTGGCGGTGGTGGATACCGGGCGTTTTCAGGACTACCTGCCCGCGGACGTTTACGATCAGCAAGGCAGGCTGCGCGCGCTTTTTTACCGTCAGCTGGAAGCTGTGGCGTATGAAGTCAGCCTGGGTCCCGAGCGGAATATTCGTTGGGGAGTGCCTGAAAATGCGCGAGACCCGCTGGACGGCGGAACTCTGCACGACGATTTGGTACTTTCCGCCGCGATGACTGCCGTTCTGGATGAACAGTGTTGGCGTGAAGCCAGCGCGCCGCTGCTTATTCAGGCCGCAGACCCACTGCGCGATATGGATGGAGCATTTTGATGGATTACTTTGAAACCAATATGTCATTTGCCTTTGGGATAGACCTTTCGGTTTACAACGGCAGCGCGGACGGCAAGCGCAAACCGGATTTTGACAAGATAGCGGCGCACAAACCGCGAGTAGCGTTCGCGGCGCTGCGAGCTGGGCAATCCTGGGGGTATCGCGACCCGGCCTTCGCGTATTACCTGGGGCAAACGCAGCGCGTAGGAATTTGCGCGCTGCCATACCATGTGATTTTCCCGGCCGAGTCGGCGTCGCGGCAGATGGACGCTTTCCTGGGCATTCTTGAGGGTGAAAACCTGGACGCGCTGCGGTTGGTTCTGGACATGGAGTTGGACCACGAACAATCCCGCCGCAGGATTACCGCTGCGCTCAACAACTGTCTCGAGATTTTACTGGCGGAAACAGGCCGTTACCCGATTGTGTACTCGCGCGCGTCCTGGGTGGATGAGCATTTATCGGTCGCGGATTTGCCAAAGCTGGATTGGTGGCTGGCGCACTACTACGCCAGACGCCCATACCCCGCCTACACGCCAGAATATCCATGCCCACCGCGCTTGCCCAAAGGCGTTGAGGGCTGGTTGATACATCAAACCGCGGAACGCGCGCCGGCCATTGGCGCTTCGGGATGGTACATGGACTACAACCGCTGGGCTGGGTCTGAGGAGGATATGCTGGCGTATTTTGGCAAGACCGCCGCGAGCGTCTCTGCTGTTTGCCCTATTGATGACAAGCCCTGCCCGCGCGGCGCGACAGAAAACATGGAGAAGGTGAGATTAAACGAATTGGAGGATACATATGGGAATCTTTAACAGAAAACTTCAGACTGACGGTAACGAAAAAGCCGGCCTCGAAAAACAGGACCAGGCGCTGCGAACAGGTTTGAACCTGGTGGAGGACGACAACAGCTTCTTGGTAGGCGTGAGCCAGCTGGGAGAGCAGCCGCGGGACAGGCATCTCTACGACCGACTGCAGGTAATGGATGACTGCCTGGACGCCTGGCGTTTTAATCCGCTAGCCCGCCGGATAATCGAGATAACGACGCAGTACGTTACAGGTGGGGGAATGCGCGTCCACTGCGCGGACAGCCGCGCGCGGGAATTTTTGCTCGCGTTTTGGAATCATCCTCTGAATCGCATGGACGCGCGCCTGGCAGAGCTTTCGGATGAACTGGCGCGCAGCGGAAACCTTTTTCTGCTGCTCTCCACGGATACGGGCGGCATGTCTTACTTGCGCGTGGTGCCTTCCGCGGATATTGAGCGCATCAGTTCCCAACCCAATGACGTCGAGCAGGAATTGGCGTATCACACCCGCCCGGACCAGGACGGGGTTTCGCTGACCTACCCTGCTTACAACCCATTGGACGACAGCCCCGACCTGCCGCCCGTGATGCTGCATTACACGGTGAACCGCCCGGCTGGCGCGCAGTGGGGAGAATCGGACCTGGCGCCGGTGCTGCGCTGGCTTTCGCGCTATGCCTCCTGGTTGGAAGACAGGGTGCGTTTGAACCGCTTCCGGAACGCCTTCGTGTACGTGGTGAAAGCTCGTTTTGCCAGCGAGAGCGCGCGCGCCGCGCGCCAATCGCAATTGACGCTCACTCCTCCTGCCTCGGGTTCCGTGTTGGTGACTGACGAGAGTGAAGAGTGGTCTGTCATCGCGCCTCGCCTGGAAGCACTGGATGCCTCGACGGACGGGCTGGCAATTAAGAAGATGATTGCGGCGGGCGTAGGGCTGCCGCTGCACTTTTTGGCTGAACCGGAATCAAGCACGCGCACAACAGCCGAAGCTTCCGGCGGACCGACGCTGCGAAGGTTTGAACAACGCCAGCGCGCCTTGCGCTGGATTCTGGAGGACGTGCTGCGCGCGGCAGTTCGCCGCCGAGCGCGCATGGACGCCAGCCTGAATCCGGAACCCACGTTTCAGGTGCAGGCTGGCGATATTTCCGCGCGGGATAACGGAGCGCTGGCAGAAGCTGGCAGCAAAGCCGCCGCTGTGGCGCAGGAGCTTTTTGCCCAGGGTTTAATTGACAAGGCCGAACTGCTGCGCCTGATTTATCGTTTTCTTGGAGAAGGAGGAGAGCATGTAGAAACACCTTGAGTCTGACGCCAGACTCATCCGTCTGGAATTTTCAGCACGGCAATAACGGATTTTGAACATAAAGAAAGGAAACACTTGGTTGAATTGACAGAACTAAATGTGGCGGAACCAGCCGCAAAGCATTGGGAAGAACGCCACAGACTGGCGCTGGAAGCCGCGCCTATCAGCCCGGACAAGTTTGAAATCCTGGCGATTACCGCTGGCAGCGCCAACGGTTGGGAGTTCCCGCCGGAAGTGCTGCGGGAGTCTTTGCAGCTATGGGAAGGCGTGAACTGTTTCGTGGACCACGACTGGACCTCGCGTTCCGTACGCGATATTGCGGGTGTTTTGCGAAAAGCCGCCTGGGATGAACAGGCGCAGGGCATCCGCGCGGAACTGCACGCGTTTGGACCCTCCGCGGAACTGCTTGCGCGTATTGGCAGGCAGGTGTTGGAGATTCGCGACGCGCCAGCGGTTCGCGTTGGTTTCTCAGCGGATGTGCTGTTTAACGGCCGCGGAAAACGCGTGGAGAAAATCCTCAGGATTTTTTCCGTGGACCTGGTTTACAACCCCGCGCGTGGGGGGATGTTCCTGCGCGCGATGAATTCCCTCGGCATCAAGCCGATTTTGAAAGGAGATTTACTTATGCAAACAGAGCAAACCGGCAGCGCCCCAATGTTGGAGAAGCGCGAAGAAACCAATGACCCCACGCGCGACCTGGAGACGCAATTGGCGCAAATGCGCCTTGAACGCGAGCAGATGAGCGCGATGATGCTGGACGCGAGCCTGGCAAACAGCAGCCTGCCCCTTCCGTTGGCAGAGCGCATCCGGCAGCAATTTACGGACCGCAGCTTTTCGCCGGCCGAACTGCAAGCAGCCATCCGGGAGGCGCGCGCCTTGCTGAGTGAGCTGGACCGAGGCAAAACCATCCAGGGACCAGCCAGAATCGAGGGGATGGTAGAGCCAGCGGAGCGCCTGCAAGCCGCGGTGGATGACCTGTTTGGCGCGCCGCGCGCCAAAGCGCTTGAAAATGCCGCCATTCCGCGTCTGAGCGGTATCCGCGAATTGTATCTGACCCTGACCGGGGATTATGAGCTGCACGGCGGCTACTATCCTCAGCGCGCGCAATTGGCTGGCACCAGCGATTTCAGCGGACTAGTCAAAAACGCGCTGAATAAACTGGTCGCGAACACCTGGGATGAGCTGGGGCGGGCTGGTTATGACTGGTGGAAGCAAGTGACTGTACAGGAGCATTTCTCCAGCTTGCACGACATCACCGGGACGCTGATTGGAACGGTGGGGGACCTGCCTACCGTGGCGGAAGGCGGAACATACACCGAACTTGCCATCGGGGATTCCCCGGAGACGGCCAGCTTCACTAAATACGGCGGTTACATTCCGCTGACTTTGGAATTGATTGACCGCGATGAAACCCGCAAACTGCGCAGTTACGCCCGCGAGCTGGCGACCGCTGGAATGCGGAAAATTTCAAAACTTGTCGCGGCAATATTCACCAGCAACAGCGGCGTAGGACCGACTATGGCTGATACCGGCGCGTTATTCAACGTGACGGCTGTCACTACTGCGGGTGGGCATGCCAACCTGGGCACCAGCGCCTTGAGCGCCAATGCCTGGGACGCGGCTTGCCGCAGCGTTTACAAACAGCCAATGCTAATCAAAAATAGCGCCGCGCTGCGCGGGACTGGCCCGGCTTTGGCGGTGAATCCCAAGTTCATCCTCATTCCACGCGCGCTGCAAAAGACCGCCATGGAGCTTTGCACCGGCGCTTTGGTGCGCGAGAGCGGTTATGTGTACGATAACGTCTTGAAAGGCAGCGCTGTTCCGGTTGTCGTTCCGGATTGGGCGGATGAAAGCGACTGGGCGGCAGTCTGCGACCCGCGGGTTGCGCCAGCGATATTTGTAGGCGAGCGCTTTGGTTTGGCGCCAGAAATATTTGTCGCGGGGGACGAGCTTTCCCCTTCGGTTTTCAGCAATGATGAACACCGACTGAAAGTGCGGCATTACCTGGCGCTCTGGGTGAATGATTACCGCCCGCTGTTCAAGTCAAACGTCGCGTAAGCAATTTTTCCATTCAACAAAGGAGAGAGAGATGCCAAAATGGAAAGTGCTGTTGGGCTCCCGGAAATTTTGGGCAGCCCTGATGGGTTTGCTGGTCTTGGTGATTAAAGCCTGGAAACCAGATTTTCCGCTCGAAGCGGGAGAACTGGCAGGCATCCTTTCAGTGTTGGTCGCTTACATTCTGGGCACCGCGCTGGAAGATGGATTAGCCGGGCACCGCGAATAGCGTGAGGGACGCGGGCGCCTGTACATCAGGCGCCCGCGAACCACCAAACTGTGAATATCCCCTTAGGAGCGTGAAGAGTGGAGAGAACTGAACTTAAAACAATAGTGGAAGCGCTGGCGGGACCTAATCCGCTTGGATGCGCTGTCAAGGAGAACGGCGTGTTGGTGATTGTGGACAGCAGCGGGAAAAAGAAAGCCTACTATCCGGCGGATTACCAGCATCTGCTGCATACCCGGAAAACGAACAAGACAACGAAAGGAGATGGATATGCCCGCGCTCAGTGACCTGTGTGAGAGCTTGAATCATCAATTTTTGGACCCCCAGAACCTTGTCATTCCCGGCGATACCCAAACGGAAGCTGTTCGGGAAGCTCTGGCTGGGATGAACGCCTTTCTCGGCACGCAATACACGCTGGAAGGATTGGACAGCGCCCCGACCAGCAGCCTGCCCGACCGATACGTCCCCGTGCTTTTGTGCGGCGCGGCAGCCTTCGCGCTGGATTTTAGCTTGCGAAAACGCCTGGGAGGATTTGCCAGCGCGATTGGGCGAGAGGAAACCATGCGCTTATGGTGTGAGCATCTCTCCCGCCAGTTTGACGCGGGGCTGGACCGCCTGCGATTATTGACGCTGCAGAGCGAAGCCAGCGCGCCGTTTGGGGCCTGGGTGTGGAATGAAAGCCCACACTGGCGCACGGAAGGTGAAGCATGAGCCGGCTAGACCTGGGGAACCTGGCGGATCCTGAAGAAAGCGCCTGGTACTGCCTTAATGACGGACCGATGGATCCAGGTTTGCTAGGGACGCAGTATGACCCCATTGTCACGCCAGCAGAAGTCGTCACCGAAAGCTTGCGCGTGGGCTTGCGCGGCAGCCCAACGGAATTGCGGGCGGTTATTCGACGCTTGTCGCAGATCGTCGAGTTGGTGCGCCTGAACAATGAGCATGGCATTGGTCATGCTATCTATCTGCGCGCCTTTCCGCCTGAAAGCGCTAGCCCGGTTTACACCCGTTTACTGCGCGCGGAACTGCGAACTTTGCCTGGAGCATTGGTTTATGAGGAGGGCGGCGCGTTGGCCGTGGATTTGGTTGTTACCAGGTTTAATTACTTTGACGGAGTCGAGCAAGCGCTGAACCTGGCAAACAGCGCGGGCAGCGGCTACAGCGTCAGCCTTCTGAACTTTGATGACGAGCTGGCAGCTGGCAACGATAATTATTTCTATGTGAATACCAGCGAGCTGGAAAGTGACTTGCCCGCGCCGCTTCGGCTGCAGATCACCAACAATAACAGCGCAGCCTTGCGTCAGCTTTTTGTGGGGGCGTTTCACGATCGCGGCAACACGGATAAGCCGCCGCTGACGCTGGAGGCGGAATCCGCGCCAGAAGCGGAGCTTGTCAGCGCCACCAGCGCGTCAAATGGCGCGTTTGGGCGTTTTAGCGTGCCGGGCGGCGCCTGGCAGGCATTTGCCAGTTGGGAAATAGACTACACAGACCTGGCCGCGCTCGGCGGGCGCATGTTTTTGCCGCTCTTGCGTTTTCAGACTCCTCTTTCAGCGCTTGGGGCGCGCTTCCGAGTGGTTCTAAGACACAGCGGCGCTCCAATGGGTGGGGTGCTGTGCCTAACTTCAGCAGCGGCCGCTCAAGCCGGAACAGGTTTTTTGGCGCTCGCGCCGTTGCGCCTGCCTTCTGGCAAACTTAGCCCGCGTTACGCGCCTGCGCCGCTTCTTCTAAACCTCCAGGTTCTGATTCCCAGCGCAGGCAGCTATACGTTGAACATCGATAACCTCAGTTTGCTCCCTCAGGATAGTTTTGCGTGGTTTGATTTCCCAGCTGGGTTGGCGGCTGGCGCGCGCTTGATGGATGATGGGTTCGCGCGGGAAAGTTACACGCTGATTGACGGGCAGCAGCTGCGGGCGCATGAACGGGTGGGAGCCTGGCTTACGCTGCCTGTCGGCGCGCGTTCCTGGTTTTATTTTTTCCAGGTGGATGGCGACAATCTGGCGCCAACGCAGGCAGCCATTGCAGCGCGGCTTTGGTGCCGCGGCCGTCGGCAGATACTGTGAGGCGCGCATGAATTTGAACAGGGAGGCGTTTCAGGCATTCATAACGGATTTGGACGGCGCGCCAGTGCTGGCGCCCGGCAGCTTGCGGGTGAGCATGTTGTCCTGGAAGGCTCTGGGCGGCTGCGACAGGGCGCGATTGGTGTTGGATGAAGCTCCGGGCAACTTCGCGCAGTGGTCGGGATTAATAGGCAAAGTGGTGCGGGTTTACAACAGTTTTGGCTGCCTGGTGTGGTGGGGCTATATTCACAGCGCGGCGCGGGAGGAGGGCGCGCATCAAATTTCACAGTCGCTGGATGATTTGGCTAACCGCGTTGCCGTGCGGTACCTGGAGCTTGAACCCACGGGAGAGAGCTTTGGCGCGGCGAGGCAGACCGAGTGGGCAGAGGACGCGCAAAGCACGGCGACTTTTGGGCGCAAGGACCTGCTGCTTGAGCGCGGGCTTATGTCTGAGAGCGCCGCGCTGCAGCTGCGCGACCTGACCCTGGCGCGGAGCGCGGAACCTGCCGCGCGCCTGCTATTGGGCAAGCCTCAGCAGCGGAGCGATGTTTCACTGCGAGAGGAACGCGGGCGGTCAATTCTTCTGGATTGCATGGGTTGGTTCGCGCGCCTGGCTTGGCGCATTTACCAGCCGCCAAACGGCCTGCTTGGGAATACTGCCAGCCAACAGGGCAGCCAAAGCCTGGGGAATACTTCTTCGTTCCAACGGGTGGGGCAGTCCTTTCGGACTGCCAGCAGCGCCGCTTTGCTAAAACAAGTCGAAGCGCGCGTAAGACGCTACGGCAGCCCGAGCGACTCTATTAAGCTTGCGCTGCAGCTGGATAATGGCAGCGGCAGCCCAACTGGCGTGGATTTGGTATCCGCTCTTGTTTCGGGTGCCTCGCTTGCGCCGGAAGCGTATCCATGGACGGTGTTTTCATTCGCTGACCCACCGCAGCTTTTGGCAGACACGAATTATTGGCTGGTCTTTTCCCGCAGCGGGTCAGTCAGCGCGTCAAACTATTACGTTTTGGCTGTCGATGAAAAACTTTCTTACCTGGATGGGACCCTTAAAACATACAATGGCAGCGCCTGGTCAGCGCGTTCCATGCCAGCGGATTTGGTCTTTAGGGCGAGCGCAATCTGGCAAAGCACGGACTTGCTGGCAGAGGCAGCCGGGCTTTTTTTGGGGGATCCCTTTAGCGAGGTGAGCGTGGACTGCGCGAGCGGCGTGTTTCTGACGCCGACTTCCGCTAAGCCGCTGCCAACTGACCAATTCGCGCGGTCTTTGCTGGACCTTGGCACAGAGCGCATGACGACTCTGACCTGTGAGGTCGACGCGAACCTGAGGCTAATCTTTTCGGAGCGGGTGGCGGCGCAGGAAGGCGAGCTTTGGAAACTAAACCCAAGGGGCGGCTTGCTAACGCCAGCAGGAGAGCCCCCTCTACCGGGACAACTGCCAGTGGGTAGGTGGCTTCGGTCGGGGGAAAATGCCCCCGTATTCATCACAGCCGGGGCAATCAGCGCTCCAGACTGGACGCCGCGCCTGAAAAGCGACTGAACCGGCCGGGGTTGGAATGCAAAAGCCCGTCTGGAAACGAAAGCGGTTAAAATGGTGACAGAAATTAGTATGGAGGCAGATATGCCAAAGGCAACCTTTAACTTTCCAGCGGGCTTTTTGTGGGGCAGCGCCGCGGCCGCGCACTGTGTGGAAGGCAGCAGCCCTGCTACCGATTGGTTGGAATGGGAACAACAGCCTGGTCGGATTGTGGATGGCAGCACGGTCGGACGGGGATGCGAATGGTGGTCGGGGCGCTGGCGCGAGGATTTTGACCGCGCGCAGGAGACCGACCAAAAAGCGCTGCGATTTTCCATTGAATGGGCGCGCGTGCAGCCAGAACACGACCGCTGGGACGAACCCGCGCTGGACCGTTACCGGGACATGCTGATTGGTTTGAAACAGCGCGGAATCACTCCGATTTTGTGTTTGCACCACGTCACCAACCCGCTCTGGTTCGCGGAGGCAGGCGGATGGGAAAACGAGCAGTCGGTCAATGACTTTACAGTTTACGCGCGCAGGGTAGTGGAAGCGTTAAAAGCGTACTGCGCGCTGTGGATTAGCTTTGCTGCGCCAGAAGCTTACGTCTGGGCAGCTTACCGCGCGGGTACTTACCCGCCTGGCAAACGCGATGAGCTAGCGGCGGGCAGGGCGTTGCGCAACATGGCCAAAGCGCACGCGGCGGCGCGTGAAGTTGTGCGCGCCCTCCAATCGGAGGGGCAGGTTGGGTTCACGCAGGCTTGGTCGGGGGAGCCCCCCCAAGGAAAACATAAACGCCTTGACCTGCCGCGCGACGCTTTTGCGGCGGCTTTCCGGACCGGCAAACTGGAGCTTGGAAGCCTCCGCGAGAACCTTCCCCAACTAAAGGGAGCGCTGGATTTTCTTGGCATTGACTATTTCTCGCGGGAAACTCAACGCCCTTCCGCGCCCAAATTGAAGGAAAAGCAGGCGCAGGCCAAGCAGCCAAGTTCTGAAGCGCTTTTGGAAGGCGGCGAAATTGCCAATGATCCGGACGGCTTGCGCGAGGCGATAAAATGGGGCTGGAAATTTGAGCTGCCGCTGTATATCACAGCCAACGGTTGCAACGATTCCCGCGATGAGTTCCGCCGCAGATACCTGGTGGAGCATGTGCATGCCTTGTGGCACATGGTGAATTTTAACGCCCCGGTGCGCGGTTATTTGCATTGGAGCCTGGTTGACCATTTTGCCTGGGAGCAGGGCTGGAGCGCGAAGTATGGGCTTTGGGCGGTAGACTCCCAGACGCAGCAGCGCGCGCGCCGGCAAAGCGCCGACCTTTACGCAGAAATCTGCCGCACTGGCAGCCTGTCCTCGGAAATGGTGGAAAAGCACTGCCCGGAAGTCTTTGATCGCATTTTCCCGGTGTAAATCCCCGCATATCCTGGCTGCGAAAAGCGTGGAGAGAAGCTCCGCGCTTTTTGTTTTAAGGCTGCATAAAACGGGCGTGTTTCTTGCAACAGAATCATGGAAAGCCTTATAAAGGAGTTGGATATGATTGCTTATCTTTCAAAAGTACTGCCACAATTCATTTTACCTGCCGGTCTGACGGCTATTTTGTTGTTCCTGACGCTGTTCCTGATTAAGAAAAAGCCGAAAACCGCGATTTGGTTAGTGCTTCTCAGCCTTATTATGGTGAGCGTGGCAGGCAACGCATATTTCTCCGCGTTCCTCACGCGCTCGTTGGAGTGGCGGTACATGCCGCCTACAGCGGAAATAAAAGCGGATGCCATCGTGCTCTTGGGCGGCGGCACTGAAGCGGCGGATACCCCCCGTCAGATGGTGGAAATCAATTCCGCTGGGGATCGGGTGCTCTACGCGGCGCAGCTGTATAAAGCTGGCGTCGCGCCGTTAATCATCCTTTCTGGCGGGAATATGGGCTACAGCCAGGCGCGCGGTACTACACCCGCGGAGGAGATGCAGGCAATGCTGGTGGGTCTGGGTGTTCCACAAGAGGCCATGGTGCTGCAGCCGCAGTCCCAGAACACCGCCGAGGATGCCTTCTTCACC
>JAGOML010000020.1:0-21782 GCA_017993575.1 Anaerolineaceae bacterium
TGGCGGCTGCCGTAAATATTGATTTCTTCTATGGCTTCCCAGCGCATAAAGGTGGAAATCAGCCCGGCCAGGCCCAGGATGTGGTCCAGATGCCCATGCGTCAGCAGGATGTGATTCAGCCGTTTAAACCCGATGCCGGATTTTAAAATCTGGCGCTGGGTGCCTTCACCGCAGTCAATCATAAAGCGGTGCTCGCCGTGTTTGACGACCAGGGAAGAAAGCCCTCTTTTAATAGAGGGCGCTGAAGCCGATGTGCCAAGAAAAACAAGTTCAAACAAAGTAGAAAGTCATCTCCATCAGGCAGGAATTTACTTGCCGCCGCCCGAAACCTGGCGCAGCAAGCCTAACGCGCTCAATCCTACTTGCAGCGCCTGTGAGGCAGTTACCGGAGAGCTCTTCCCAGCGGCCTCGGATTGCTTAATCAGAATATTGGCGGCCGCGTATCCCAACAGGGCGCCTAAGGTGGTGCCCACAACCAAGGTGATTGTTTTAATTGAAGATTTCATCTGACTCTTCCTTTTATTAACTACAGCAGACGGCACTCAGGTGTTAGATATTTAATATGTTACCGCTGTTATCGCTTTCACAGCGGCTGGTTTGCCCGCTGCTGATTCATCAAACGCGCGCGTCCAACGCTCAAAAGCCTCTACCTACGCGAGCAGCACCCGGTATGGCTTTTGCGATTCACAGGCTCATTTTATCAAGCCGGAACGCAGCGCGCTTATCAATCTCTGCAGTTCTGCCAGCTTCTGAGCGACCGCCATCAGCGGGGCAAGCAGCGCGCGGCTGCCGTTTTGCGCGGCAGTTCCTATCGAACGAAACAGGTCAAGCGCTTCTTTGCCCACGCCAGGTAGCCAGGCGGCGGCTTTGGCAGCAGCCGCAATCAACGCGACCGCCAGAATGAATGTAACAAGAAACACAAAGATTAGCGGCAGCGCCATCGCGACCAGCGCCGCGGCTGCCATGCCTTCCGTGCTGGTGTCTAATTCGCCGGAGTACAACAGGAGTAGAACAAACCCAGCAGCCAGCAGCGCGCCTACCAGCAGCATTGGGAACAAGATTTGCCAGAAACGTTCGCGCGCGTGCGCCTGTTCAGGCGCGCCATTTTCAGGTTTTTTCTGCCTGGTTGCCTTCATGCAGCAATTGTAGCATGAGAATGCCCGAAATCCGACCTGTATGCAGGAGCTTATATGCGGGGCGCCCGGATTCGTGAAAATAATGTATAATCTATGTTACAAAAACATGAACTGCCCGTGAGTTCTGCGCGAGCTTGCTCATGGAGATCATGGCTTTGAAGAGACCAGGCGCCTTTGCGCGGGTCTTGCATGGATAGTAAACCGCCGGGACATACCGGCTTATAAATTGGTACACAAATGCGCATTGCGTGGCTTAGGAAACAACAGACGATGAAGGGTTGGTGTGAATTATTTCAAATTCCACCGGGAAGACTGCCCTCGGTGTGAGGCTGCCTTCAACTCCTGCCAGGCCGGATAGGTTGATGCGAGTGATTAGTACCAAAATATAATAGAAATCCTGAAGTTTTGCTGCGCTCAGCTTTGAGCGGCCGGCGTGATTCTGGATTATTTGCTGTCATCGAAGCCGTGGTCTCCCTCAGACCATGGCTTTGTTGGATTAAATGGACAAGGTAATTACCGCAATCGAACCTCAAAAGCGCAACCGCCAGCGATTGAATATCAGCCTGGACGGAGAATATGCTTTCTCGCTCGACCGTCTGACAGCCGCCTGGCTGAAACCAGGACGCGCACTCTCGGCGGAGGAGATTAAAAAGCTTCAGGAACAGGATGAACTGGAAAGCGCTTACACCAGGGCGCTGCACTTTCTCAGCTTCCGCTCCCGCTCCATTCAGGAGACGCGCGATTACCTGACGCGCAAAGGCTGCAGCCCGGAGCTTACCAGCGCCGTTCTGCGCCGGCTAGAAGAAGAGGGATATCTCGACGATGCCCGTTTTTGCCGGGAATGGCTCGAGAACCGCAGCGCGTTCCGTCCGCGCAGCGTCAGCCTCATCAAAGCTGAACTGCGCCAAAAAGGTCTCACCGACGAAGTCATCGAATCTACTCTCGCGCAGGCCAATCTGCAGGAAAGCGAATTGGCGCTCAATGCCGCCCGACGCGCTGTCGGGCGTTATGAGTCGCTTCCTGAGGAAACCTTTCGCCTCAGGCTGGGCGCGTTTTTACAGCGCCGGGGGTTTTCTTACGCGGTGGCATCCGAAACGGTGCGCCGCTTATGGAAAGAAACGCGGAACTCCAGAGACGGGCAGGACACAAGATAAAAATATGGAGTATTGGAAAACATGGAACTATTCAATTTTTACGCACAGGGACCCATCCTGAGGGACCCGCAGGGAATCCTTTTCCTTGGGCTCGCGCTCGCGCTGGGGTTCGCGCTTGGTTTCGGGCTGTTCTCAGCTATCCGCAAGAACAAAGAGGAAAAACTGCGCCTGACCGCCAAGGATATCATCACAGCGGCGGAAGAACGCGCCAAGCAGACTGAGCTGGATGCCAAGGACGCGGCGCTGAAAATCATTCGCGACGCGGAGGCGGATTTGCAGCACCGCCGCAGCGAGCTCAGCAAGGAAGATGACCGACTGGTCAAACGCCGCGAAGAGCTTGACCACCGCTTTGACCAGATGCAGCAGCGCGAGGCCGCTCTGAACAAACGCCAGAGCGCTCTTGACCGGCGCGCCAATGAAATTGAGGGGCTCGCCGCCCAACGTATGGAAGAGCTGCAGCGCATCTCCGAAATGACCATCGAAGAAGCCAGGGCGCAGCTGCTCGAAGAAGTCACCCAGACCTCGCGCGGCGATATGATGCGCATCATTCGCCAGTACGAAACCGAAGCCCGCGAAATGGGACAGGAAAAAGCCCGCGAATTGATTGCCGACGCCATCCAGCGCGTCGCCTCGGACCGCGTGGCGGAAGTGACCACATCCTTGGTGACTCTCCCCAATGAGGAAATGAAAGGGCGCATCGTCGGCCGCAACGGCCGCAATATTCGCTCCTTTGAACAGGCCGCCGGCGTGGACGTGATTGTGGACGATACCCCCGAAGCTGTGACCATCTCCTGCTTCGATTCGGTGCGGCGCGAAATCGCGAAGCGAACTCTCAGCCGCCTGGTTGTGGACGGACGCATTCACCCGGCCTACATCGAAAAAATCCTGAATGAAGAACGCCAGAAGATGGACGAGGATATCCTCAAAGCCGGCAACGAAGCCGCTTACGAAGCAGGCGTGCACGGGCTTCATCCCGAAATCATCAAGAAACTCGGCCGCCTGAAATATCGGACGTCTTACGGTCAGAATCAATTGGCGCACGCCGTAGAAACCTCCAAGATTGCCAGCGTGCTTGCCTCGGAACTGGGCGCGAACGTGGAGGTTTGTAAAGCCGGCGCCCTCCTGCATGACCTCGGCAAAGCGATGGACCACAACACCGAAGGCACCCACGCCATCATCGGCGCGGAATTTGCCAAGCGCCACGGCGTCAGCGCCGCGGTGGTGAACATCATCGCGTCTCACCATCACGAAGTGGACCAGGGCTCGGTGGAAGCAGTCATCGTGGAAGCCGCGGACGCGATTTCCGGAGCGCGCCCGGGCGCCCGCCGCGAAGACCTGGAGCAGTACATCAAACGGCTCAAGTCGCTGGAAGCGGTGGCCAACGCCCATCCAGGCGTGGAATCGAGCTTCGCGATTCAGGCCGGCCGCGAAGTGCGCATTATCGTGCGGCCGGATGAGGTGGACGACCTTGCCGCGCACGAGATGGCAAAAAGCATCGCCACTGAGATTGAGGAAACCATGCAGTATCCCGGCCAGATTCAGGTGACCGTTATCCGCGAGACGCGGGCAATCACCTACGCCAAGTAAAATCGCAGGAATTCAAAAGCCCCCGGTTTTTTCGGGGGCTTTTTTGATTTAATAGGCAGGGGAGCAGCCCTCAGCATACCAAATAGTGCTCGCGCGGACACGGGAATGATAGGTATGGGAACTCGCGGTCGCCGGGTCTCTGACTAAAGCAAAAAAGGGTTGTTCGCTTTTTCGTATCCCACGCTGCTCTCCGGTCCGTGGCCAGGGAACAAGACGGTGTCATCCGGCAGAGTGAATATTTGCGTTCGAATTGCCGAAATCAGGGTAGGGTAATCCCCGCCGGCAAGGTCAGTCCTGCCGATGCTCCCGCGGAAAATCGCATCCCCCACAAAGGCCGCCTGTAAATCGGGGCAGTAAAAAATCACGGAACCGGGGCTGTGGCCCGGTGTTTCGCGCACCTCGGCAAAGAAAGTACCGCTTTCCGGGGTTACTGCCAGCCGCTGCCCGCCAAAAAACTGGATGTCAACTGGCGGCAGCGCGCTCACCGCAAACCCAAAGTTCGCCTTCTGCCCGTATGTGCGCGCCCAGGCTTCCGCCGCCGGGTGCATTCCCAGCAAGGGCGCGGGTTCGAAGAGCGCTTGCAAGGCGGCCACGCCCTCGATGTGGTCAAAATGCCCGTGCGTCAGCCAGATTTGGCGCAGCCGCCATCCGCGCCGGCGTATCTCGGCAGCCTGCCGCTGCGGTTCGAAGGAAGGGTCAATGACGACCGCGTCCTTGCTGTCTTCATCTCCCAGGAGGTACACATTGTTCAGCAGCGGCCCCAAAACCAGACGCGAGATGGCAACGCTCACGGTACACCCCCTTACTTTGTCATCCAGGTCATCAGCGTGCGCGCGGCGCGCCGACCTGCCCCGCGCGACCACAAGGTGAACACCAGGCACAGGGCCAGCACACCCACGCTGACCATAAAGACGCTCTCGGGATTCTTTTCGTACAAAATGCCTGCCAGGATGGGCGTCAATATTAACGCCAGGTTGTTGATTGTTTCCACAAACCCAAAGGCCAGCCCAACCTGATTGATTCCCACCATTGGCTGCACAAACGCCACGCTTAAGGTGCGGGAAAGCCGGTAACCTCCCATCAAAAAGTACGCCAGCCCCAAAAGCCCCATCCCGCTGCCCTTCCAAAGCAGCAAACTGACGGCCAGCAGTGCTGTTTCTCCCAAAAGGAAGGCCGTCAGGGCGGGCAGGTGCCCCAAAGCGAGTGCGAACACCGCATTCCCCAGGTTTTGCAGCGAGCCAAGCTGCCCAATGGATGCCAGGTTCAAGCCGCGTTCGTTTTGCAAAAAATTTGCCGCCAGCGGAATAGGCAGATACATGGAAAACATAATCATCAGAATCAGGCCGAGAGACATCAGAAAACGCGGATTGCGCAGCAGACCAGGCGCGGATTCCGCCTCGCCGCGGGAGCCCACCGGTTGTCTGCGGATGAACAAAATTACACAGGTGGAGATGAAAAACAGGCCGGCCGCCAGCCAATACACATTGCGCAGCCCAAAGCGTTCTCCAATCGTGCCGCCTGCCATCGGACCGATAATCGCCCCAATGCTAAAAGCGGCAGAGGTGAAGGTAACCGCCCGGCCAACCGACCAATCGCCGCGCGCGTGTGAAATGTAGCTGTTCATCGGCGCCAAAACTGCCGAGGTAAGCCCGTAAAGTAGCAGTCCTGCCACAAATGCTGTAAGGTTTCTGGCCGACGCCATAACCAGCGCGGAAATCACCCCCATAATCCAGGTGAACCACATTAAAGGCCGCCTGCCAACGCGGTCCGCCAGGTACCCCGCGGGGATTTGCGACAGCGTCATGGCGACAGCATTAATCCCCAGCACGCTGCCAATCAAAATCGGGTCTGCTCCCAGCTGCTGGATGTAAAGCGGCTGAAAGATATAAAACAATCCCTCGCCCATGCCCCAGATGAACAGGGAAAACGCCACCAGGTAAAGGTCGCGCCGCGCTTTCATCTCAATCCAGCGCCTGGGTGTACGGAATTACCTCACGGGGGAGGTCTGTCAGACTGGGCGCCTCTTTTTGCCCAACGACGACATCATCTTCGATGCGCACGCCGCCCCTGCCCGGCAGGTAAATTCCCGGCTCTATCGTGAAAACCATGCCGGGCTCAAGTGTCATGCCGTTATCCTCGCGAATGTAGGGCGCTTCGTGCGCTTCCATCCCAAGGCCGTGGCCGGTGCGGTGGGTAAAATACTCCCCATATCCCGCGTCCGCGATTAATCCGCGCGCAGCCTGGTCGACAGCACTGGCCGGTATGCCCGACCGGGCTGCCGCGCGGGCAGCCGCGTTGGCATCCCGCACCACAGCGCCGATGTGAGCCAGTTCCGGCTGCAGCTCGCCCACCGAGAAAGTGCGCGTGATATCCGAGCAATAACCGTCCACACTGGCACCCCAGTCAAATAAAAGCAGGTCGCCTTCGCGCAGCTGGCGTTCGCCGGGCACCGCATGGGGGTTGGCGCTGTTTTCACCAGAGCTCACAATGGGCTGAAATGGCAGCTCCACATCGGAGCCGGCCCGATACAGCGCGATAACCAATTCAGCGGCTATCTGTTTTTCAGTCTGCCCGGGGCGCACAGTTTTCAGGGTTGCCAGCAGTGCTTTCTGGGCAATGTAAGCCGCTTCCTGCATCAGCTCGAGCTCGCGCGGTTCTTTTCGCAGGCGCAGCGCTTCGAGGACTGCGCTTCCGTCCACAAACTCGCAGCCCGAAGCCGCGCTTTGCAGGAAACCGAGCTCCAAAAAACGCATGCGCTGTGCTTCCACGCCGACGCGGCCGCGGTGGATGCCTAGCCTTTTGAACGCGGCCGTGAAAGCGTCCTGCCAGGTGGCGGGATTGTCCGCGTACGGGTGCGCGTCCATCGCGATCGCGGCACCGGCAAGTTTCGGCAGCTCCAGCTGCGGGAGCACAAGCCCGGCCAATCCGGCACCTGTTATCAAAAGCACAGTCGGCCGCTCCATCAGGTGCATGCGCATGCCGGTCAGATAGGTAAAAGTCGGGCCGGGATTAATGGCGACAGCGTCCAGGTTTTGCTGCCTCATCAGTTCAAGAAGGTTTTGGAATCTCTGCGTCATCTTCCGCTCCGGGCGAATATTGGTGATGATTATAATGCAGCGCGCTGCCGGAATGCATGCCAGGCCAAGCCAGGCGCGCATTTGCACAAAGTTGCGGTTTGACGCGCCTTGATGGGCAGATATAATCAGAGCATGAAACATTTGCGCGTTTTGAGCAATATCCCAGGCAAGCCAACCACTTGCTTGTGTCTGAGGCGGGGAAGCTAAACCGCCTCTCCTCTCGCGATTTTTGACAGCCAGTTGAGAGCAGGGCGGCCCTCCCCCGCTGAAATCTGCTCACGGTGATGCCCGGCATCCCATCAAACTGGCTGTATTTATTTAACACCAGAATTTTCGGAGACCTTTAATGACTATTTATCAGAACCTCACCCAACTTACCGGCCGTACGCCGCTGGTGCGGCTGAACCGCCTCGTCCCGGCCGGCGGCGCGGAAGTACTTGCCAAACTGGAATTCTTTAATCCTACGCACAGTGTCAAAGACCGCATCGCGGTAGCGATGGTGGACGCGGCAGAAAAACAGGGGCTGCTTTCCCCTGATTCCATCATCCTGGAAGCCACGTCCGGCAATACCGGCATTGGGCTGGCCTTCACGGCATCCGCCCGCGGTTACAAAAGCGCCATCGTCATGCCTGAGACTGTCAGCCTGGAGCGCAAGCTGCTCCTGCGCGCTCTCGGCGCCGAACTTATTTTGACCCCTGCCGTGGAGGGCATGGCCGGCGCCGTGGAAACCGCCCTCAAACTGCGCGGGCAAGACAGCCGTTATTGGCTGGCAGACCAATTCAACAACCCCGCTAATGTGGAAGTTCACCGGCGCACAACCGCGGAGGAAATCTGGCGCGATACCGGAGGCCGCATCGATATTCTGGTAGCCGGCGTTGGCACCGGCGGCACGATCACCGGCGCGGGCGGCAGACTGCGCGAATACAACCCGGAGCTGCGCATCATCGCGGTGGAACCTGCCGCATCACCGGTGCTTTCCGGCGGTAAAAAAGGGCCCCACCCCCTGCAAGGCATCGGCGCGGGCTTTGTTCCTTCAATTTTGGATACAAGCTTGCTGGACGAAATCATCCAGGTGGAAGCAGAAGACGCTTTCGAAACCGCAAGGAAAATGGCTGTAGTGGAAGGCATCCCGGTCGGGATTTCATCCGGGGCGGCGGTATGGGCGGCGCTGCTGACCGCTTCCAGACCTGAGAATGCCGGCAAACGCATCGCGGTAATTATCCCCAGTTTCGCGGAGCGCTACCTGAGCACCAACCTGTTCGCGAATATCCGGGAGGAACTTAATGGCGGACGCTGAGCCTTTCATCCTGGCTTCTTCCGGCTCTCCATCCGTCCAAAGTGAGGACAGTATGAATATTTTCAGACTAATGGCGGAAGACATCAACACCGCGCTGGAACGGGACCCTGCCGCGCGCTCCCGTTGGGTTGTGCTCACCACCTATGCCGGCGTGCATGCCGTCTGGGCGCATCGGGTTTCTCACTGGTTGTGGCAACACAAATTTTACTGGCTGGCAAGAGCCAGCTCGCAGCTGGCGCGCTTTTTTACCGGCATCGAGATTCACCCCGCGGCAAAGATTGGACGGCGCTTCTTCATCGATCACGGAATGGGCGTTGTTATTGGCGAAACCGCTGAAATTGGCGCGGATGTAACGCTTTACCATGGGGTTACCCTGGGAGGGGTAAGCCTGGAAAAAGTCAAACGGCATCCGACACTGGAAGATGGCGTGGTTGTCGGCGCTGGCGCCAAAATACTGGGAAACATAATCGTGGGCGCCCACAGTCGCATTGGCGCGAACGCCGTGGTCGTCAAGCCGGTTCCCCCGCATTCTGTGGTGGTCGGCGTTCCCGGCCAGATTATCCGCCGCGCGCCCGAAGCCGCCGCATCTGTGATTGACCTTAAACATACAGACCTGCCGGACGCGCTCGCGGAGTGCATTCAGGATGTGAACGAACGGCTGGCCGCCCTGGAACAAAGACTGGATGTGCCTTCTCATCCCAAAGCGCCGCACTACCAGAAAGATGAAGGAGTTTGGGAAATTCCTGAAGCAGAGGATTACACAATCTGACAAAAAACGACCGGTTGAAAGCCGGTCGTACTCTTTATTATGAGCGGCGGCTGAGCCTGAGGATTTCCCTCAACGTGGCAGCCAGGACAATCAGCACCAGAATGCCGCCTGTGACCACAATGCCTTCCACGCGCACCACCGGAGGCACCGCGGCGGCAGCCACTTCGGTCAGCTGGGCCGCGTCGGGAGTGGTTCCCGGCGCGCCGGTGAGTGTGAGAGCAGGCGTGGGGGCGGCAGGAATGTTGAATCCCGGCAGCGCCAGCACCGTCAGCACCAACCCAATCACCACAGCAATGAGTATCAAAACCAGGATTACCTGATTCAGCAGTTTTGGAGAAAGTTTGGAGGGGGTATTCGGGGTCATTTTAAACTCTCCACGGCTTGATTTGCCGCTTTTTCCGGAGTGTCGTTATCGCGCAGAACCGCAAGTACAGCGCTGCGAAGCGCCGGTGAAATGCTTGTTGTTACCTCATTGACTGGCAAAAACCGCGCGCCCAGGGAATGTTGCACTAATTGCGCGGCCAGCGCCTTGTTTTGCCAGAGTTCAAGCGCCGAAGGCCTGGCCGGAACCCGTCCAAAGGCTTCACTCCAGGCACCTAAAAAGCCGTTTTCCACCAGGTATTCTGCCAGCCGCAGCGCCAGCGCCTGGCTTTCCTGCTCTGTGGAGCTTACCGCCCAAAGCCAGCCACTGCTGAGCGTGAAACCGGTTTCCTGCAAGATGGGCAGTGTTTCCGGCGCTTCCGCGGCTTTGGCATACTCTGCCAGCAAAAAGCTCAACGGCGCGGCTGTGCGGTTCGCGCCGCCACTCAAAAAACTTTCCCAGGATTGTTGAAAGCTCTGCCACTGTACTGATTCTCTTTGGATGCTGCCGTTTTGCTGTCCTTCGGCGAGCAGGCTGAGAGTCTTGAGCAGGATTTGTTCGTCCAGGGTCGGGCGCAGCTGATTGCCCTGGAAAGAACCGCCTAATGCCATGTAGAGGGTCAGCGGCAGCAAAGCCTGCGGGTCATCCGCGGGAAAAGCAAAAACGCTGCCGGGGTCGGCAATCGTCTGCCAGCCCAATTGCGGGGTGATTTCCGCGCCAGCCTTCGCGACCAATGCCAGCGGGTCGCCAACAAAGGGGATGCCGTACACGACGCCCTGTATCAGGCTCATGTCGTGCGCGTAGGGGAACCAATCTTCGTCATCCACGATACTGGTCAGGGAATCCAGCGGAATTACCAAAGCCTTTAACGCGGCGGTTTCCAAATCCCGTCGCGGAAGCAGAATCAAATCGGGCAAGGCTTGCGGGGCGGCGGAATTGGTCGCCGTGAGCGCGTCAAGCAGCCCTCCCGCCCCGGAAATGTTTTTGAGCCGGATATTAATGGTGATGCCCTCAGCCTCGGCGAAGGTAGCAAGCCGCGCCGCCAGGAGAGACGCTGCCTGGTTGTCCGCGTCGGGGTCCATTTCTGCAGGCAGCCAGAGCACCAGTTCCTTTGGCGGCGTTGATTGGGTTGGGGCCGTCTGAGTCTCAGCCGGAAAGGGCTGCATTTCGGTCTGCTGCGGCGCGATAGTCGCCGTCGTGGAAGGCTCTTCCTGGCGCCAGGGAAGTTTAACCTGTGAAAGCAAAGACTCGCACGCTGTAAGCGCCAGCAGCGCGATAATCAGGCTGAGCGCCGCAAGCAATCTGCGCGCGGAGAGTTGTCTTTTGTAACCTGCCTGTCGTTTCATCTTGCCTTTGGTTATACCACCAAGTGCCGCGGCGCCTTCCGGGGTTTATCCCAGCTTAATTTCTTCGCTGAGCAGTCGCACCAGCAGCTTCACCGCGTTTTCCACATCGGCGTACGAGACCATCTCGGAAGGCGAGTGGATGTAACGGCATGGGATTGAGAGGCAGCCGGCCGGCACACCGGCGTGCGCCAGCTGAATGGCGCGCCCGTCCGTGCCGCCCGCTTCCAGCACTTCCAATTGGTAGGGAATCTTGCTGGCTTTGGCAGCCGCCACCATCCAATTCACCACCCGCGGGTCAGCGATAAAGGAGGAGTCGCGCACCTTAATCGCGGGGCCCTTATCCAGAGCCACTTCCATCTTGATCGTGCGGGGTGTGTCGCCGGTGCGGGTAACATCCACCGCCAGGCCAACGTCCGGATTAACGCCGTAGGCGGCGGTGGTAGCACCGCGCAAACCAACTTCCTCCTGCACGCTGAAGACAAAGAAAACCTCGTGCGGGGAATCTTTGAGCGCGCGTATCGCCTGAATAGCGACCGCCGCGGAAATCCGGTCGTCCATGGATTTTGCCACCAGGTGAGCGCCCAGATCCAGGAAGGGGCGCTCGAATCCGCACACATCGCCCACGCGCACCGGGCAGTCGTCACTGCTGAGCGCGCCGGTATCGATGAAGAGCTTTTCAAGCGTCGGGGCGGTGTTCGGCTCCAGGCGTTCACAGCCAATCACCCCGCGCGTTCCGTTCATGAAGAGCACCCGGCCTCCTATGCAGGTAAGCGGAGAAACGCCGCCAATGGCGATAAAGCGCGCGAAACCATTCGCGTCCACATGCGTGACCATCAGACCAATTTCATCAATATGCGCGGAGACCATCACCCGCAGGCCGCCGGGCTTTTTGGTGCCAACCCGGGCAATCAGGTTGCCCAGTGCGTCGGTGCGAATTTCATCCGCGTAATCCTTGATTTCCTCAGCAACCGCTGCCCGAATCAGGCTTTCCTGACCCGAAGGTCCGGGCGTTTCCACCAATTTTTTGATTAGTGCCAGAAGTGCTTCGTCGCGTGCTTTTGTGGATGGAGTTTTGGTCATCTTATGCCTCCGATGGCGTGAGTATTTTTGAATCAAGGCGCCAGAGCGCGGCGCTTAACAAACGCAAAGTGTTTTCCCAGTCCGCTTTGCGAATGAGGCCTGCCGCGGTATGACAGTAGCGCTGCGGTACCGAAACGGAAATGCTGGGCACCCCGCTGCGGGTTTTGTGGATGGCGCCGGCATCCGTGCCGCCGGGGTTCGGCTGGCGGATTTGATAAGGGATTCCCTCTTCTTCCGCGGTTTTCATCAGCCATTCCGCCAGGCGCCTGTCCGCGATAGTCGCGCCGTCCATCAGGTAAATGGCTGGCCCGCAGTCCAGACGGGTATTGTAGCGCGTGTTTTCGCCGTCATCGTCATCATAGGCCGGCAAATCATTGGCCGGGGTTGAATCCACGGCAATGCCTATCTGCGGAGCCAGGTGGTAAGCAGCCACCCGCGCCCCGCGCAGCCCAACCTCCTCCTGTACGGTAAAAGCCGCCAGCAGGTCAATATTTTCCGGCGCGCCGCGCAGAAGCTCAATCAGATTTGCCACCCCCAGGCGGTTATCCAGCGCTTTGGCGCGGATGCTCGGCCCGATTTCGGTGAGCTGCGTGGCAAAACCTGCCCGGTCGCCCACTCTGACCTTTCCGCTGCCGTCCGGGCCAAGGTCTATGCGCAGCTGTTCAAGCTTCAGAGCGGTTTTGCGTTCTTCCGGGGTTGTCAGGTGAATCGCCTTCGCGCCAATCACACCGGGAATATGCTCCCGCCCGACGATGACCGCTTTTCCCACCAGCTGGCGCTCATCAATGCCGCCAACGATGGAAAACCCATATAAACCGTCGCCGTCATTCTGAGTCAGCATAAAACCGACTTCATCCATATGCGCGGCAATCATCACCCGCGCTTTATTCTGTCCGGAACCAATCCTGGTTGCCAGGACGTTCCCCATTGCGTCCACTTCCACCTGCTGGCAGAGGGGTTTCACTTCGCGCAGGACAATCTCCCGCACTTCCTGTTCATCGCCAGAAACCGCCAGGGCATTGCACAGCTCTGCCAGCAGTGCGATTTGTTTTTTGCCTATCCTCGGGCGAGCGTTATTCGTCATCTTCATATTCGGGCTCATGTTCACTTCCATTCCAGAGTCTGCATGAAATCCTGCGGCAGTGCGCTGATAAATTCTGCCATCAAGCGTCCGGCCCGGCGCACATCCTTCAGGGAGACTGTTTCCACGGGTGTGTGCATGTAGCGCAGTGGGATGCCAATAAGCAGGCAGGGGATGCCGGACTGCACCACCTGAATGGCGTAAGCGTCCGTGCCGGTCATGCTGGGCGCGGCTTCGCGCGAGTAGGGAATGTCCAGCTCGTCGGCCGTCCTGATAATCGCGGCATATAACGCCGGATGAATATTGGGTCCCCAGGCCAGGGTCACGCCCTCTCCCATCGGGAAAGTGCGCCAGTCGCCGCTGCTCGTGCTTTTGGCAAAGGTCACATCAATCGCGATGGCGAAATCGGGCTGAATATCCACCGGAGAGGTAAACGCGCCTGTCACGCCAGTTTCCTCCTGGCTGGATGCTACCGCCCACACATCCCAGGCGTGCTTGCGGCGGGAAAGGATATCCAGGCAGTGCGTCACAGCCGCAACGGACACGCGGTTATCCAGGGTGTGTCCGGCCAGGGCGCTTTCGCCCAATTCAATCGGTTCCTGGGCAAAGGAAACCACATCGCCAACCCGCACCAGTTTATCCACCTCTTCCGCGAGCAAACCTGTATCAATCAGCAGATACTGCAGCGCCGCCACCCCGCTGCCCGCTTCGGGCGGCAAAAGATGAGTCGGCGGCAGCACCACCATTCCCGGCAGGTCCTTCCGGCCGTGCACGGTCACCATTTGCCCGGGCAGAATGCGGGGGTCAATCCCGCCAATTTGCGTGAAGCGCAGAAAGCCCTCTTTAATGCCGGTAACCATCAGCCCGATGGCGTCCATGTGCGCGGATAGCATCACGCGCGGGCGGGGTTCCGGTCCGTCGCCGCGCTTGAGAGCGTGCAAACTGCCAACGCGGCTGACAGAAATTTCATCGCAAAGCGGCTGCCAGGCAGCCCGGACAATATCCCGGATGGGGTCTTCGTAGCCCGAAAGGCCGGGAGCGGACAACATTTGTTTTAGATGCGGGAGCAAGTCGATAGCCATGGTATTTGTTTGCCTTTTTTACGGCTCTGAGCCAATAGGTGTATTTTCCTGAGTGGGCGTGTTCGTGCTGATGGGAGGTTCCGTCAGTTCCGGTGTGTTTGTGGGAGTTTGGGTAGGCGTGCGCGTGAGGGTCGGGGTAAGGGTTTGCGTGATGGTTGGGGTAATGGTTGGGGTGCGGGTGAGGTAAGGCGTCAGTGTGATAGTGGCGGTGTTGGTGATAGTGGGTGAATTGACAGGCGTAGGCGTCGCTGAGAGGGGACCGCGGTTGATGCGCAGCAGAACAATCCCCAGGATGTAACAGGGAATGGTGATTAAAATCATCAGAATGAGCAGGTAGCGCGTTCGCGTTCTCTTGGAAAGCGTGTCCACGATAAGCTCCAGGTCAGCAAAATTCTTGAAACGCCAAGGGCTGACGCTGCGTTAATGATACCATCAGCAGATGAATTCTTCCTGAATTGCGCTATAATAAGAGTTGGTCGTGGCAGTACAGAGCGGTATGAATTGGAAGTATTTGAAGGAGGTATTCAATGGCTAGTAAAGATAAAGCCGGGAAAGAAGAACGTAAGAAACCCAAGATGGATATCAAGGAAAAGCGCAAGGCCAAAATCGAGAAGAAAAAGGCCGGAACAGTCATTTCGACGAACGCTTGATTACCAGCAACCAAAGCACCCAGGCACCGAATGGTGCCTGGGTTTTTTATCCGCAAAAACCCGTCGGCAGGGTTCTCTGAAAATTGAAGCTTGACATCTCTGTTTGAGTCAGTTAGAATCTGTGAACTCTGAAATCGGGTTGTCTTTACGTGAATGCGCGCGAATGCGGTTTCCAAGAGAATCCGGGAGCGGGCCTGTAGCGCAGTTGGGAGCGCGCTTCAATCGCACTGAAGAGGTCGAGGGTTCGAATCCCTCCAGGTCCATCACGAGCCGGGAGGCGTCTGATGGACAGCCAGCAGGCGCCGACCGAGTGAACTTTACAAAATGATGTGGGATGCCCACAGTGCAGGCAGCCCCCTTCCGGGGGATTGGGAGCGCCAAGGGCAGAAACAACAAAAGGTTTATATCCGGGCCCATAGCGCAGTTGGGAGCGCGTCTCAATGGCATTGAGAAGGCCGGGGGTTCGAATCCCCCTGGGTCCACTAGCGAAAAGCATCCGCCAGGGTGCTTTTTCTTTATCCGCGCACTCACTGGGATTGAGAAGGCCTTGCCCTTTGCAGGGGGCTGCGCACGGTTCGAATCCCCCCGGGTCCACTAGCGAAAAGCATCCGCCAGGGTGCTTTTTCTTTATCCGCGCACTCACTGGGATTGAGAAGGCCTTGCCCTTTGCAGGGGGCTGCGCACGGTTCGAATCCCCCTGGGTCCACTAGCGAAAAGCATCCGCCAGGGTGCTTTTTCTTTATCCGCGCACTCACTGGCATTGAGAAGGCCTTGCCCTTTGCAGGGGGCTGCGCACGGTTCGAATCCCCCTGGGTCCACTAGCGAAAAGCATCCGCCAGGGTGCTTTTTCTTTATCCGCGCACTCACTGGGATTGAGAAGGCCTTGCCTTTTGCAGGGGGCTGCGCGGCAAAAAGGTATGTCATTCTGAGCGCTGCGAAGAATCCATTTCCTGCCGCGGGATGACGTCCCGCCGAGCTTTTCGCCCCGGCCAAACGCGTCACGGCTGCCAAACCGCCATCCCGCGCGGGTATAATCTGAAGAAAGGCGCCCGCCTCAGGCACACGCAGCCTGCGGAGCACCCGCCGCCCGATTATACAAAGAGGACCGCCCCATGCCCAAAGTCCGTAAAACACTCGGCAGCCCAAACGCCCCTTGCACGCAGTCACTGATGCGCCTGATGGAGGCTCAGAGTAAAGCGACGCTTGCCCATTGGGCTCTGGATTATGCCGAGCGCGAATATTTGCCAATTTACGCCGCCTGTTTCCCGCTGGATTCCCGCCCGGCAGAGGCGATTAAGGCTGCCCGCGGCTGGCTGGCAGGAAATCTGAAGCTGCCTGCCGCCAAAATTCACATTCTTGCAGCACACGCCGCCGCGCGGGAGGCTGAATCCATTCCCCAAGCCCAGGCGGCCGCGCGCGCCGTCGCGCAGGCAGCCTCAGCGATCCACGCCCCCACGCACGCCCTGGGCATGGCGTTTTACGGAGCCGCCGCGGTCGCCTACAAGACCTACGGCACCCAGGCAGACCCGGGCGTTTATGAGCAGGCCGCCCTCGAAGAGTTCGCCCGTCTGGAAGCCGCCCTGAATGCGGCGGCCGTTCCGGACGAGCCAAACCCCGCCAGGCTAATCTGGCACTGTTAGGGGCCTGCGCGAATTTTGGAGGCGAACAAGAGGCGGCAGTCTTTTACCACCTGTGTTTGACCAGGCCTCCCGACCCGCTGTTCGTCGAACCTGATTTCAGGAGAGCACACCTACGGAGAAACTTATGCACATTCGCCAACTGACCCCCGATGATTACCCCCGGATTTTCGCCCTTTGGCAGCAAACCCCCGGCATGGGGCTGAACAACCTCGACGACTCGCCTGAGGGCATTTCCCGCTACCTGCGGCGCAATCCCAGCACCTGCTTCGCAGCCGAGGAGAACGACCAGCTGGTTGGCGTGATTCTCAGCGGGCACGACGGACGGCGCGGTTTCATCTACCACCTGGCGGTTGCCGCCCCATATCAACGGCGCGGCATCGGCAGCGCGCTCGTTCAGGCTGCTCTGGAAGCTCTGCGCGAAGAAGGCATTCACAAAGCCGCCCTGGTTGTGATGGCGCGCAATCAGACGGGCAACGCCTTTTGGGAAAAGGTCGGCTTCACCACCCGACCGGATTTGGTGTATCGCGACAAACTGCTCGACGAAATGATACGGTATGACACCTGAACCCGCATCATCAGGCACCCTGGACAGCCGGCTTTGTGATAAAATACGCTTCATAAACACCACGGCAGGAGTAATAAGCCGTCCGCCAGAGAGCCGGGAACCAGGCTGCAATCCCGGCAGGCGCCCGCGGAGCGCGTAAGGCTGAACTCGCCTGTTTCCTCGCAAGAGGGGTGGCGGCAGTGAATGGAGTAGCTGCCGACGGATTTGCCCGTTATCGCAAACCCAAGCTGCCCGGCACATCCGGGAAGCAGGGTGGTACCGCGAAGGAAACTTCGTCCCTGCACGCAGGGATTTTTTATTTAAAGGAGCGCAGAAATGATTGACCCAACCAGCATACCGCAGTACAAACCGGAAGAAATCGAGCCCAAATGGCAAGCCCGCTGGGCGGCGGATAAACTATACGAAACCGCCGACCACCCTGAAAAACCAAAATTTTACGCGCTGACCATGCTTCCGTATCCCTCCGGGGATTTGCACATCGGTCATTGGTATGCCATGACGCCCTCCGACGCGCGCGCTCGCTACAAGCGCATGCAGGGATATAACGTGTTTTTTCCCATCGGGTTCGACGCCTTCGGTTTGCCGGCGGAAAATGCTGCCATCAAGCGGGGCATTCACCCAAAAACCTGGACCTACGCCAATATTGAGCGCATGCGCGGCCAGCTGCGCTCCATGGGAAATATGTTCGACTGGAACAGCGAAATCATCAGCTCTGACCCCAAATACTACCGCTGGACCCAGTGGTTTTTCCTGCAGTTCTACAAGCACAATCTGGCCTACCAAAAAGAAGCGCCGGTGGACTTCTGCCCCAACTGCAACACAACCCTCGCGCGCGAACAGGTGCAGGGCGAAGACCGCCACTGCGAACGCTGCGGCACGCCCGTAATCCGCAAAGACCTGCGCCAGTGGCTGTTCCGCATCACCAATTACGCCGAGGAACTGCTGGATTTTTCGGATATTGACTGGCCGGAGACCATCAAAACCCTGCAGACCAAGTGGATTGGGAAATCCAAAGGCGCTGCGGTTACCTTCACCTCCGAACAAGGCGACCCTATTGAGGTCTTCACCACCCGGCCGGATACTTTGTGGGGAGTCACCTTCATGGTGCTCGCTCCGGAACATCCGCTGGTGGATAAACTGACCACGCCTGAACAGGCGGAGGCCGTGCGCGCCTATCAGGAACAGGCCAAACGCCAGTCCGATATCCAGCGCGAGGCGGCAGACCGCGCGAAGACAGGCGTTTTCACGGGCGCTTACGCCCTGAACCCGGTCAACGGCGAGCGCGTACCGGTATGGACAGCTGATTACGTCCTGATGGGCTACGGTAGCGGTGCTATCATGGCCGTCCCGGCCCACGACCAGCGCGACTTTGAATTCGCGCGCCAGTACAATTTGCCCATTCGCGTGGTCATCCAGCCCGAAGGCAGCCCCGCGGTGGACCCCGCTGAGATGACCGCCGCGGTGGAAGCGCACGGCGCGATGGTCAATTCCGGCCCCCTGAGCGGCACCCCGGAAGAAAACACGATGGAAGCCGCCATCGCCTACATCGAAAAGCTGGGCGTCGGCAAGGGCGCGGTCACTTACCGCCTGCACGATTGGCTCATCTCGCGCCAGCGCTATTGGGGCGCGCCCATCCCGATTATCTACTGCCCGCACTGCGGCGCCTTGCCCGTTCCCGAAGAGCAGCTGCCCGTGCTGCTGCCGGATGACGTGGAATGGCTGCCCACCGGTGAAAGCCCGCTCAAGCTGCACCCCACCTGGCGCTTCACCACCTGCCCGGCCTGCGGCAGCGCGGCGGAACGCGAAACCGATACGATGGACACCTTCATGTGCTCCAGCTGGTACTTCATGCGCTACCTCAGCCCGGATTACAGCAGCTACCCCTTTGACCCGCAAAAATACCGCGATTGGATGCCGGTTGATACCTATACTGGCGGCAGCGAACATGCCACCATGCACCTGATGTATGTGCGCTTCTTCCATAAAGCCTGCCGCGATTGCGGCATCACCAGCGGCAGTGAACCCATGCTGCAGCTGCGCAACCAGGGCATGGTATTGGGCGAGGACGGCGAGAAGATGTCCAAATCCCGCGGAAATGTGATTGCCCCCGATGATTTGGTCTCCCGTTATGGCGCGGATACCGTGCGTTCGTACCTGACCTTCTTCTCGCGTTGGGAAGTTGGCGGCCCGTGGAACAGCAGCGGCATTGAAGGCAACTCGCGCTGGCTGCGGCGCGTTTGGGCGATGATACTTGAGCCCACTGCAACGACAGCCGCCCCTGAGGTGCTGCGCGCGCTGCTGCGCAAGACCCACCAGGTGCTGCGCGCCATCAGCTATGACTACGAAAACTTTGAATTCAACACGATTGTTTCCAGCCTGATGGAGCTGCTGAACGAAATGGCCCGCGCGAAAAACGCGGGCGCCTGGGGCAGCCCTGAGTGGAACGAGAGCGTGGATATTTACCTGCGCATGCTGGCCCCGCTTTGCCCGCATATCGCCGAAGAGCTGTGGGAGCGCCTGGGCAAGCCTTATTCCATCCACACGCAAGCATGGCCGGCAGTGAATGAAGAAGCCGCGCGCGATGAAGAAATTACGCTGGTGGTGCAGGTGAACGGCAAACTGCGCGACCGCATCCTGGTCGCCCCGGGCATCAGCGACGCGGACGCGCAAGCCAAAGCGCTGGCCAGCGAGGCAGTGATTGCCGCGCTGGAAGGCAGGCCGGTGCGCAAGGTAATCATTGTGCCGGGTCGGCTGGTGAACATCGTCGGGTAACTTTGGTAATAGGCCGGGTTGTGCTTTTCAACCCGGCTCTTTTTACATTTTTTCCGTGTCAGGGATTTCAGTATCAATTGCTAATAAGTGTTACAACAAGGAAATTTCCCTTCGACAAAACGAAAATCGCCTAAGTTTTTTGGACAGAAATCATTATTACAAAAATGGGTGTTATGAAAACTGATAACCAAACTATGGTAAAGGTGAAACCCTCGCATCTAAAAATCATATTTTTTGCCTTGGTGATTTTTTCAATCGCCCTGTTAGTACGTTATATTGGTTTGAATTTTGCTTTCCCGCTGCTCACCCACCCGGATGAGGGCATCATCATGAACCGATTAAGGAATATGAGTGTCGAGCATTCACTTGACCCTCGATCTTATCCGTATCCTGCCTTCCCCTCCTACTATTCCAAATTCATTGTACTAAACGCATTGAGTAAGCTTAGGTTTGGTATGAATTATGGGCTGGGATATTGGCAAGACCCCCTTTATTTCTATAGCGTATCACGATTGATGACCGCAGTGCAAGGAGCTTTGCTTCCGGTGGTTGCCTGGTTTATCGGACGAAAATTTAAGCAAAGTAGTTTTTCATGGGTGGCAGCAGTTTTATTCACTTTTTACCCAGTCTTCGTTCTGCATTCTCATTACGTAACCGTTGATATTCCACTGACACTTTTTGTCATGCTTGTACTTCTTTTCTGCCTGAATTACCTGTCAAGCAAACGTGATTACTGGCTGATACTGGCATCTGTGATGGTAGCAATCTCTGGCTTGGAGAAGTATCCGGGAATTTTGTCCGTCGGAATTGTTTGGACATCTATTGGGATCCGAGCTTTTAGCAGGGATGAGCAAAACAGTCAGCCGGGATGGGGTTTTTTGTTCAAGACCACGGCCTGGAGTCTGGGGCTGACCATTCTAGCTTTCTTTCTGGTCGCGCCTCAACTTTTCATAAATTTCAGCACTACCTTGAATAATCTTTTCAGAGAAGCCCGACCCACTCATCTCGGAGCGGATGGGCTTGGCTGGGGTGGTAATCTGCTCTTTTATCTCAAGAACTTCTACGCAAATTCCGGTCTGATCATCAGTGCCCTGACCGCGATTGGAGTCACTGCGGTAATCCTGATGAAAGACCCCACGTACTTGCTCTTGTTCTTTGGCGGAGGATATTGGGTCGCTTTGAGCATTTTGCATCTTCACCACGTCCGCTGGTCTCTGCCTATGATGACGACGCCCTTATTCCTTGCAGCCATTGGAGTATCGTGGCTCTGGCAAAAAACAGTGAAAAGGCTGCCTGCCAGAATGGCTCTGATAGTAATCTTACTGGCAGGTATTGTCCCGTTCACGCTTAAAGGCATGGTTACTTCAATCATGCTTACCTGGTCGGATACACGTAACGAAGCCCTGGACTTTCTGGAAGAAAATGACATCACAACCGAGAACACTTTCTCCGATGGGTATACACCATTTAACCCAGCCAACAAAAACCATGATTTCTTCAAATTTGATATTTTTAATCCCGGAGAAAAAGAATATATCGTTCTATCTTCTCTAATGTTTGACAGGTATGCAGCCGAGCCAGATCGTTATAGTGCTCAAAATGCTTTTTACGCAAATGTCAGAAGCAACCTGGAGTTAATCAAAGAATTTCATCCAGATCCAGAACCAAACTTAGTCGTTGACCAATTAAAAGTCATCTTAGAGTATTTGAACAGCCAATTCAGAAATAGTAAGCCTCTATTCTTTTCGGGACCAACATTAGAGATTTATAAACTGCAAAAGTAGCCATAACAAAGAAAAACTGCGCGACCGCATCCTGGTTGCCCGGGGTATCAGCGACGCAGAGGCGCATGGGGAAGCGCTGGCAGGGCAGAAGGCTTATTTAGCCTTCCCCCTGGGGAAGGTGCCCGAAGGGCGGAAGAGGGTCATTTAGCCTTCCCATGATGGAAGCTTCCCGTAGGGCGGAAGAGGGTCATTTAGCCTTCCCATGATGGAAGCTTCCCGTAGGGCGGAAGAGGGTCATTTAGCCTTCCCCAGGAAGAAGGTGCCCGCAGGGCGAAAGAGGGTATTTACACACACCACAGAGCTGAGAATTACATCACAACACCCTCTTCAGTCTCGCTGCGCTCGCCAGCTTAGCCTACGGCACGCAAGCAGCCCCCTGGGGAAGCCCATGACGAACTCCC
>JAGOML010000020.1:21882-27126 GCA_017993575.1 Anaerolineaceae bacterium
TTACATCACAACACCCTCTTCAGTCTCGCTGCGCTCGCCAGCTTAGCCTACGGCACGCAAGCAGCCCCCTGGGGAAGCCCATGACGAACTCCCAGCGGGACGGATGGATTCCTTTTAGCCTTCCCCAAGGGGAAGGTGCCCGCAGGGCGGAAGAGGGTATTTACACACACCACAGAGCTGAGAATTACATCACAACACCCTCTTCAGTCTCGCTGCGCTCGCCAGCTTAGCCTACGGCACGCAAGCAGCCCCCTGGGGAAGCCCATGACGAACTCCCAGCGGGACGGATGGATTCCTTTTAGCCTTCCCCAGGGGGAAGGTGCCCGCAGGGCGGAAGAGGGTCTTTCAGCCTTCCCCAAGGGGAAGGTGCCCGCAGGGCGGAAGAGGGTCTTTTTATACTGACCGCAGAGCCGAGGACTACAACCACAGCCCACAGGGCGGAACAGCGTCTTTTTGCCTTCCCCGGGGGAAAACCTAGCACCCCCTCCGTAGGGTTTTTTCCTCAACGATTTGTTACCTTTTTCACACACAATCTCCGCCCGCCGGGTATAATAGCGCTAATTCTTCGACTCAGTACGCCTAAATCATCGACATGGGTAGCTGAGCGGTAGTCCGGGGAAAATCCCAAGTGCCCCGGGCTCAAGGGTGTTGTTGGAAACGGCAGCGCCTCCCATTTGGAAAGGAGAAAGACATGAAGTTTCTATTTAAGAACGTTGTATTTGTGTTGTTGATGGGGGTCATGATCAGTTTGACTGGCTGCAGCACTGCAGTCCAGGAAACACCGGTTGATGTCCAGACTGAAGCGCCAGAAATCCTTGAAACTGTTCTCGAGTTGGTCAAGGGTGAAGAGGTTGTTTACTTCACAATGGATCAACTTAAATCCTTGCCAGCCGTTGAGGGATTAGCAGGCATCATGTCTAGCACGGGAAAGATAACGGCTCCCGCGCTTCACAAGGGCGTCTTGCTAAGCACCCTTCTGGCGGAGCTCGGCGGCATGACGGACACCCACAGTGTCGAAGTTATCGCTGAAGATGGATACTCGATCACATTCTCACCCAAACAAATTCTCAATGGGGAATACATTACCTATGATGTTTCGAGTGGGGATGAGATGGAGACCATCGGGCTACTGCAAACAATCATCGCCTATGAACGTGAAGGGAAACCACTGGACCCGGAAATGGAAGGCAGCCTGCGTCTTGTTGTGATTGGCGAGTCGCCTTTACAGGTGGTTGACGGTCATTGGTCAATCAAGTACGTAAACAAGATCGTACTGAAAGATGCAGTCGAGGATTGGGTGGTTAACTTTAAGGGTGCAATCGAAGAGCCCATGGACCGGGCGACCTTCGAGTCAGGCGCCGCAGAAGGATGTCACCAATATTCCTGGACAGATGATGAAGGACATGTCTGGGAAGGAATTCCACTCTACTATCTCATTGGACGTGTTGATGATGAAGTCAAGCATGGCGATGATGCCTTCAGAGACGACCTGGCCAAGACAGGTTACATGATCGACTTAATTTCTGCTGACGGATACACTGTGACCTTGGATTCTTACACAGTGATGCGGAATGACAAAATCATTGTTGCCTACCTGGTCGATGGTGAACCTCTAACGGGGGAAGATTTCCCATTGCGCCTGGTTGGTCCTGAACTGAGTAAGAAGCAGATGGTTGGTGGCATCACAAGCGTGGTTATCAACTTTGAAAGCGCAGCTGCCACCGAGGAGCCCACCGCCCAAATAGTTGGGGAAGTACCAGCAATCATTGGTCCAGCCGATGCCACGCTGAGCCTGAGGGGCTTGTTGGACGCTGAAAAGAACCTTACGATGGATGATCTGCTGAAGTTAGCGGTAGTCAATGCGAGCGTGGAGCATCCTAAAAAAGGTGCTATCGAAGTTACTGGAGTAAAGATGTCAGACATACTTGCTCTGTTAACCATCAAACCCGAAGCAAAGACCGTCTCATTCATCGCTGGGGATGGATGGTCAGTGGACCTTCCCTTAGCTGACCTGCAGGCGTGCGAAAGTTGTCTGCTTGGTTGGGATGAAGAAATGCTGCGGACGTATATGCCTGGTTTTGATAGTAACTTCTGGGCAAAAGACTTGGTCGCGATCGAATTCAAGTAAGCAAGAACAAGAGGGTGGGTTTCAGAAAACCCACCCTCTTATTTAGGAAATAATCATGAAAAAGGCATTAACTGGGTCTTGCATTCTGGCGATACTGTTATTTCTGAATGCCTGCGCGCCAAAACAAAAAACACCTCTTGTAGTTTTTGCGGCTGGCAGTCTAATTCAACCGATTAATGACCTTGAAAAAGCATTTGAATTAAAGTATCCGGACATCGATGTTCAAACAGAATACCACGGCTCCATTCAAGTCATGCGGCATGTTACTGATTTGCATGAGGAAATTGACATTGTTGCCACCGCAGACCAATCGCTTATTCCGATGCTGATGTATCAGGTGGATATACCTGGTACGACAATCCCCTACGCGAATTGGTTTATCTCAATGGCAAGTAATCGATTAGCCATTGCCTATACCCCTGAAAGCAAATACCGAGAGGAGATTAACCAAGAAAACTGGTGGGAGATCTTATCCCGGGAGGATGTAAAAGTCGGGCTTTCCGATCCCCGTTTTGACGCTGTAGGTTATCGACAACTTATGGTTTTCGCGCTGGCTCAGGATGTTTTTGGTAAAGGAGACATATTCGATACTTTCCTTCAGCATCAATTTACTAAGGAAATTCGCCTCGTTGATATGGGCGACATAAAAATCATCCGCATCCCAGAAATTCTCGAGACCACGGGTACTTCTCACATCATGATGCGCGGTTCCAGCGTGGCTCTCATCTCTTTGCTAGAAGCAGGAGAGATAGATTATGCCTTTGAATACGAAAGTGTGATTCAACAACACGGCTTTGAAATGTTGCGCTTACCCTCTGCGCTCAACCTTGGAGAGGACAGTTTCTCCGATGTGTATGGGAAAGTAACAGTAAAAATGGATTTCCAGAGATTTGCGAGCGTGGATCCGGTTTTTAAAGGTGAACAGATTAAATATGGTCTGACTATCCCAAGTAACGCTCCACACCCGGAAGCGGCGGCAGAATTCATCCAATTCCTATACAGCTCTGAGGGACAAGCCATCATGGCACAGAACGCTCACCCTTTGATAACTCCCCTGACCGGCAGCAATCTGGAAAATCTGCCAGAAAAATTGCAGATACTGCTCACCATCAAGTGAACAAAAGACCGTTCCCGCCTGGCTTCGCAATTGCCGGCAGTATCCTGATCCTTTTCATCATACTGCCTGTTCTTGTCACCCTGTTGTCGGTTTCCTTACAAAGCCTGCTGGAAACTATCACTGACCGGGAAGTGGCGCGTTCCATCGGGCTTACATTCATAGCGGCTGCTATCGCCACATCTCTGGGTTTATTGTTCGGTTTGCCGCTTGCCTACATCATGGCGAGGGTTAAGTTTCCAGGTAAGTCCCTGTTATCCGGCATCATTGACCTGCCGTTAATCATTCCCCATACTGCTGCTGGGATAGCCTTATTGCTTGTTTTCGGTAGGCAAGGCATTCTGGGAGGTCCACTTTCCAATCTTGGCATATTTTTCACGGATCGATTGGGCGGGATAGTTGTGGGTATGATGTTTGTCAGCCTCCCGCTTTTGGTCAATGCAAGTAGAGAAGCCTTCCATTCCGTGAACCCAGAACTTGAACATGCAGCGCGTGTAGATGGAGCAAACGCTTGGCAAGTGTTCTGGAATATCACGCTTCCGCTCGCCTGGCGTGGTATTCTGAGCGGGGCAATCACGATGTGGGCAAGGGGCATCAGTGAGTTTGGCGCGGTAGCCATCCTGGCATATAGTCCAAAAATCATTCCCGTTCTAATCTATGAGCGCTTCCAAGGGTTTGGGCTTTCTTCTGCCACCCCCGTAGCAGCGCTTCTAATGATCTTGGTATTAATTGTTTTTTTGGTGCTGCGTTGGCTCGCCAGTTCGGTGGATGCTGAGGTTTAAGCAGCGTAGCAACTTTCCATAACGCAAAGACACTTAGTTTGATCTGCTTTGGCCAGCTTTTCAGACATCCATAGTATAATCGCGTCGGTTCTTCGACTCAGTACGCCTAAATCATCGACAAGGGTAGCTGAGCGGCAGTCCGGAGAAAATCCCAAGTGCCCCGGGCTCAAGGGTGTTGCCGGAAACGGCAGCGCCTCCCTCTTGGAAAGGAGAATGATATGAAGAAGTTGTGTGTTGTTTTAATCATGGGGGTATTGATTCTCAGCTTGACAGCCTGCGCTACCAAAATTGAGAATCCTGTCATCCGGCTCTCGACGACCACCTCGGTCAACGATTCCGGTCTGATGGCTTATCTGCAGCCGGTTTTTGAGAAGGATACGGGCTACACGCTCGAAATCACCTCTGCCGGCACCGGCGCGGCCATCGAGAAGGGGCGCACGGGCGATGCCGATGTGCTCCTTGTGCATGCCAAGGCTTCCGAGGAAGAATTTATCAATGAGGGTTTCGGCGAAGTGCGCGTACCCTTCATGTATAACTTCTTCGTCATCGTCGGTCCGGAAGGCGACCCCGCCGGCGTCAATGGTTCTGCGACCGCGGCGGAAGCTTTCAAGAAGATCGCTGAGGCCGGCGCCACCTTCATCTCCCGCGGGGATGACAGCGGCACCCACAAAGCTGAGCTGAAAATCTGGAAGTCCCTGGAGCTTGACCCCACCGGTCAGCCTTGGTACGTCAGCGTGGGCGACAGCATGGGCAAAACCCTGACGGTCGGCAACGAGATGCAGGGCTACGTCTTCACCGACAAAGCCACCTTCCTGGCGCACGAAAATACGCTCAGTCTGCTGCTGGAAGAAACCGACGATATGAAGAATACCTATTCCATGATTGCCATCACCTCTCAGCGCTACGCGGATACCAATTACGCCGGCGCCCAGGCCTTCATCGAATGGATGACCTCTGAAAAAGCCGCCGACTTGATCGCGAAGTACGGTATCGAGGAATACGGCGAGCAGTTGTTCTTCATCCTGGCCGCAAAATAAGCTGCATTTAAGCGTTCTGAGGCGCGGTTCCCCCCTGGCCGCGCCTCAGTACCTGCACTGCCTGCTTGCCTCTCGCGCCGTGCGAGGGCATCAGGCAATGGCGAAAACTATGGATGTCATCAGAGAAATTTTCGGACTATTATTTGGCCAAGACCCGGAGCTGCGCCAAATTATTGGCGTCAC
>JAGOML010000079.1:0-5552 GCA_017993575.1 Anaerolineaceae bacterium
TACACAATGCCAGCATCCGCGATGGTGTGGATATAACCGTCATCAACCTCGTACGCCCAGCCGTGCTTGTGCGCCACGGTCACATTCGCAGGCACGCCGGCCTGTATCAACACCCCGATTCGATTCAAGCCCAAATATTCCACCATCATCCGGCATTCTTCCTGCGTAATGTCGCCATTAAACACCAACGGCAGTGAACCGCCGTAATCTTTGGCGCAGTAGTAGATGTCTTCCAGCAGCAAACCAAGGTCCTGCGGGGTGGTCTGGGCGTAGCGGTCTGGTTCGGTGACGTAATCGAAGCGCTGGTTGGCGGGGGTCTTAAAGTTCTGCAGCAGCGGCGAGCCAAGCGTGAAGAAGCCGCCCCAGAATGTGTTCGTCAAACCGAGCGCTTGCATATCCTTGGTGACGTCCAACGGCGCGAAGGTGCTGCCAATCACGGCTTTTGCCAGCGCGTCCGTCGAGTCGTTATCGGAGCGCTCCACCATCTGTTCCATCAGGCTCAGCACGGTTTCATCGTATGGGCTGGAGAGGCGCTGGAAGGCCGAGACAAGCACTGGTATCTTGATCGTGCTCCAGGAGGAGTACGCGATATTCACGGGCACTTCGTCTTCGGCGAGCTTACTGTGCGTGAAATGCAGCAGCATACCAGTCCGCAGGTCCTTGAGGTAAAGTTCAACCAAACCATCGAAAGTCGAGGCGTCAATGATGTCCTTGAGCATAATTTCAAGCAGCCCAATTGAAGGGGTTGAAGCGCGGGTTTGTCGGATCTCCAGAATTGCGCTGCGATTGGCGTTGGAGGAGAGGGCGGCGTTGATACGCTGTAATGAGAGCGTGTAATCCATTTCGGAACCGGAAGTGCCGGGATAGAAAACGCTTTCACCCGGTACTGGCATGGCCGGCGTGGCTGGAACATTGTAGCGGATGGCAATTTCATTCTCCAAGAAAGCGATCACGCGCTCATCGTCGTAGACAGCATCCAGCGGGATATCTTTGGAACTGATCGGCTTATTCCAGAGATATTTCCAGAAACCGCTCCAGAAAGGCTCGGCCACGCGCTGTTTATCCGCGGCCGCCAGCATGTTGTCAAGCTTGAGGCTGAAACCTAAGGTGGCTGGGCGCACCAGAACGCGGGCGTCCGCGTAGCGCAGTTCAATTGGGGCAAGGTAAACCTGCACCAGCCGTTCCGAGGCTTCCTCGTAGGTCAGGCCGCCTACTGGCACGCCAGCGACGCGCAGCCCGGTTGGCAGGGTAGCCCGCACGCGGGCGTAGCGTACCAACTCAACCGTGGTAAGGAATACTGTCATCAGGAGCGTGAAAATCGCCGCCCAGCGGATGAGGGAAGATCTTTTTCGCATACGGCTAGATTATAAACCGAGATGGAAAATTGCCAACCGTCTTTGGATGCCGCCCGAGGTTTTTGACATTCGAGGCAGATAATGATAAACTGTACATATTGACAGCGCCGTGAGGGCGCTTTTTTATGGGAGTTTGGATGCGGTCCATTCTTTGGGATGCGGAATCCCAACAACTCAGGTTAATCAATCAGCTGGTGCTTCCAGCCGAATTGCGCTACCTGGAAATAAAGACCTTTGCTGAAACTTTAGAAGCAATCCAAAGCATGGCGGTGCGAGGCGCTCCGGCAATTGCTGTGTGCGGCGCATTCGCGCTTTTTTTTGCTGCACGCGAGGCTGAAACGCAGGACATCGCCGTTCTTCTGGAGACAATCCGAAACGCGCGCGAAGAGCTGCTGCGCCTCCGACCGACCGCGGTCAACTTGCAGACGCTGACAGCCCAAATGCTGCGTCACATCAACTCTTTTGACGGATCCACTGATGATTTGAAAGCATACCTGCTGGAGATGGCATTGGAAGCCGCGGAACGCGATGTTCAAACAAACCTTGCGATCGCTCGCCACGGCGCGGAGTTGATACATGATGGCGATGAATTACTGCATCACTGCAACACCGGCGCGCTGGCAAGCGTGGATTACGGTACCGCGTTGGGCGTCATCCGCCTGGCGCATGAACAGGGCAAACGCGTGCATGTGTATGTTACCGAAACACGGCCTTGGCTGCAAGGTTCCCGGCTGACTGCCTGGGAATTGCAGCAATATGGAATTCCTTACGATATCGTGGTTGATTCCGCGGCGGGGTATCTGCTTCGGACTGGAAAAGTGGATCGGGTTCTCTTTGGAGCGGACCGCGTGGCAGCCAACGGCGACGTGGTGAACAAAATTGGCACCTACTTGCTGGCTCTGGCGGCCTATGATAACGGCATCCCCGCGTATTCCGCTTTTCCGCTGGCATCAGTAGACTTTGAAAGCGCTAATGCCAACGACATCAAAATTGAGGAACGCGACGAATCTGAAGTACTTTCGTTAAGCTACCATGGATTGCCAACCGCGCCTGTGGGAGCCAGAGCTCGCAATTACGCGTTTGACGTGACACCGCACCGCTTGCTTTCCGGTTTAATTACGGAAAGAGGCGTTTTGTATCCTCCATTTTTTAGAAATCTCTCGGTCTTAAGGCAGTATGGGAGGGAAGAATGAAAATCGTACTGACGGGTTCCATCGCGTTTGACTATCTCATGCGCTTTCCGGGCAATTTTAAGGATCACATCCTGCCCGAACATTTAGAAAAAATCAGCCTTTCCTTTTTGGTTGAGGATATGGTGCGTCAGTACGGCGGCGTGGGAGCAAATATTGCTTACACGCTGGCCTTGCTGGGCGAAAAACCGCTGCTCTTTTCCACAGCTGGCCAGGACTTTCCGGAATACGGCCGCAGGTTAGAGCAGGTCGGGGTGGACGTGAGCGGCGTGCGCGTGAGCGACACCAAATTCACCGCATCCTTCTTTGTGAATACCGATCTTTCCAATGCGCAGATTGCCTCGTTCTACACCGGCGCGATGGCGGATTCCGCGGATCTGCCGCTCAGCGAAGCCGGCGCGCAGCCTGGTGATTTTGTGGTTAATTCCCCTAGTGACCCCCGCGCGATGGCACGTTACATCAGAGAGGCTAAAGACCTCGGTTTGCGCTCAATTTTTGACCCCGGTCAGCAGATAATCCGCATGGATAAAGACGCGCTGCGCGAAGGTATCCTGAACGCGCATGGGTTGTTTGTGAATGAGTATGAGTTTGAGCTGCTGCAAAAACATACTGGTCTAAGCGCCGATGATATCCTCTGCCATCCTGAATTTACGGTCATTACCCTTGGACGCGATGGGGCTCGGGTTTATACCTGCAAAGAAGACCTGCACGTGCCGATTATTGACGACGCGCAAGTGGTGGACCCCACCGGCGTGGGAGACGCATTCCGGGCGGGGTTCCTGTTTGCATACATGAGAGGGAAGAGCATGCGCCTGTGCGGTGAGATGGGCACCGCGGCCGCGGCTTACTGTATTGCCAGAAACGGCACGCAAAATCATAAGTTTACGTTGGAGGAATTTATCAAGTACTTCCGACAACATTTTGACGATCAGGGTGAGTTAGATAACCTGAACAAGAAAGAATAAGTTACGGAGAATAAATGGAAAACTATCACATCAAAGACATCAACTTAGCCGAGGGCGGCAGGCGCCGCATGGATTGGGCAGCTCGGGAAATGCCAGTGCTGACTTCTCTCGAGGAACGTTTCCGCAAGGAACGACCGTTTGAAGGTGTTCGCATGGCCGCTTGCATGCACGTCACAACCGAAACCGCGAACCTGATGCGCGCGCTGCAGGCTGGCGGCGCGGATATCGTCCTGACGGCATCCAATCCGCTTTCCACCCAGGATGATGTTGCGGCAGCCCTGGTTTCGCAATACGAAATTCCGGTTTTTGCCATCAAAGGCGAAGACGACGCGACTTATTACAAGAACTTGCGTGCCGCGCTTGACCACAAGCCGCATGTAACGATGGATGACGGAGCAGACCTGGTTTCCACGCTGCATAAAGAACGGCGTGAACTTCTGCCTGGCATTATCGGCGGTACCGAAGAAACCACCACCGGCGTGATTCGACTGCGCGCGATGGCTGCTGATAACGCGCTCGAATTTCCGATAATCGCGGTGAATGACGCGATGACCAAGCACTTCTTCGATAACCGCTACGGCACCGGTCAGTCCACGGTGGACGGCATTGTGCGCGCTACGAATATCCTGCTGGCAGGCAAAACCTTCGTCGTGGCTGGTTACGGCTGGTGCGGACGTGGGCTGGCTAACCGCGCGCGCGGCATGGGCGCGAACGTGGTTGTCACGGAAATTGACCCACTGGTAGCGTTGGAGGCTGTCATGGACGGTTTTCGGGTGATGCCTATGATTGAAGCCGCTCCAATTGGCGATATCTTCGTGACTGTCACCGGAGACCTGAACGTGATTGATGAGCATCACTTCGCGGTAATGAAAGACGGGGCGCTGGTCGCGAATTCCGGTCACTTCAATGTGGAAATTAATATTCCCGCGCTGGACGCGATGTCCGTTTCGAAGCGTTTAGTGCGCCCGTTCGTGGAAGCTTACGATTTACCGGACGGCCGTGTGATTCACATTCTTGGTGAAGGCCGCTTAATTAATCTGGCAGCCGCCGAAGGGCATCCCGCTTCGGTGATGGACATGTCCTTCGCGAACCAGGCGCTGAGCGCGGAATACCTGATTAAGAACCGCCCTAGCATGGAAAAGAAGGTTTATGCCGTTCCTGAAGCAATTGACCGTGAAATTGCCAGGCTAAAACTGGAATCGATGAAAGTGCGCATTGATGTACTCACGGAAGAACAGGTGCGCTACCTGAACTCCTGGGAGGAAGGCACGTAAGCCTTTCTGCAGAAACAGCAACAAAAAAGAACCACTACGGTGGTTCTTTTTTGTTGACATGCAAGCGCTTATCTTTCAGCTTACTCTAAGGGCAGGTGGATAATTGCCACCTAAGGATATCGATACTGGCAAGAAGGCAAACAGGGGCGGCAGGCCAGGAATGCGCAGCGGTCTTATGGTGAAAAATAACCAGGTTGCAGACCACAGCTAGCAGGCAATATTACAGCGTGGAGAGCTATTCCTCAGGCTCTACCTACTAAATAAGTTGTCCCTTCTGTCTGAGTTGGAGCGCGCTCTTTAATCTACTTGTGCTTAAACGCCCTAAGCACCACCAACAAAATCAGCGCGCCTACCAATGAGGCAAGCACGTTACCAATCCAGCCGCTGGAGGAGATATTGAGGAGGCTGAATAACCAGCCGCCAAGATACCCGCCAATCACGCCAATAATCACTTTTACCAGGAAATTTACCTCGATGCCTTTGATGAGGAAATCAGCCAGCACGCCAGCAATGGCGCCTACTACCAACCTGACAATAATGTCTGTCATCTTTTCTCCTTTTTGGTAAGGCTAACGCTTTATCTGATTATTAGCGCAAACTTACCAACCAAGCGCGGCCTGTAAAAGCTTATTCGGCTTAATACTCTTCACTCTCGCCGCTGTTCTCATCGCCAGAGTCCCAACTGCCGGTGACGTTGTCGACGCTGCCAAGCGAGCGGATGGTGTTCTCAATCTCCTTCATGACTTCAGGATTCTGGTTGAGGAAGTT
>JAGOML010000021.1:0-26409 GCA_017993575.1 Anaerolineaceae bacterium
TCTGACACGAAAAAGGTGCGGGTCGAAGCGAAGAATCTACACAAGCAAAAGCAAGATCCTTCGCTGGCGCTCAGGATGACAAACGCTGCATCATTGCAAAGGAGCATTAGCGACTGTGGCAATCTGCGTTTTAGCGTGGAATACCCGCAGACAAATCTCAGTCCCCGCCTCAAGCATAGCGCGCACCTTTTTGAGTGCCATAGTAATGAAAATCAATATCAGGATGACAAAAAATGAGAGCTATGCCGTGCGCTGCTCCAACCAGATATCCGCGTCGTTGTGGTAACCAGCCCGCTCCCAAAAGCCCGGGCGGTCGTGCGCGCTGAATTCCAAACCCCGCAGCCACTTAGCGCCCTTCCACAGGTACACATCTTTCAGGTCATCGCGGCCTGGGATAACGCCTGTCACGCCGCGCAAAGGGTAGCCGTGCTCCGGCGTGAGCGGCTGCCCTTCGTAATGGGTCGCCAGCAGAAAATTATCCGCCGCAGCCACCTCAATTGGCAGGTTGGCGGTAAACCCAAATTCGGCATGCTGAATCACAAAACGCGCCTCAGCGCTAGGCACCACCAGGCCAAGTTCGCGCAGTGTTTTCAGGGAAACGCCTTCCCAGTGGGTGTCCAGCTTGCTCCAGGTGGTCACGCAGTGCAGGTCCATCGTCAGCGCTGTGCGCGGGAGCGCGCAAAATTCGTTCCAGCTAAGCGTCAGCGGTTTTTCCACCTCTCCCCAGACGCGAAAGGTCCAGGTTTCCGGGTCAAAATTGGGGACAGGGCCGTAGTGCAGCACCGGAAAGCGCTTGGTCAGCAGCTGCCCCGGAGGAATTCGCCCTGGTTTCGGTTTTCCGTTTTGTGTCTGTTCAGTCATTTTGCTCCTATAGTGAGGCTTTCCCCGGGCATAAGCGCTTCCACGCGGGTATCTGTTTCGGTTTCCACGCGCCTTTTCCAGGCATTCACATCCTGCTGGATGAGCGGGAAGGTATTGTAATGGATTGGAATAACCACCTTGGGCTGCAGCAGCCGTACCGCACGCAGCGCGTCTTCAGGTCCCATGGTGTAGTTATCCCCAATCGGGATGGCCGCCAGGTCCAACCCTTCCTCGCCAATCAGCCGCATGTCGCCAAAGAGACCCGTATCCCCAGCCAGGTAAATTTTCTCGCCAGCCTTGGTCGTGAGCAAAAACCCGGCTGGGTTGCCGCCGTCGCTGCCGTCCGGGAGCGCGGAGCCGTGCAGCGCCTGGGTGAGCTTGAGATAACCAAACGGATACTGGTATCCTCCGCCAATGTGTTGGGCATGCGTTTTAATGCCCTTTGCAGAAAACCAGCCGCTGATTTCCGCGTTGGCGATGACGGTCGCGCCGGTGCGCCGCGCGATGTCCAACGCGTCGCCGACATGGTCGCCGTGCCCATGTGAAATAAGCACAAAATCCGCGCGCACATTCTGGGCTTTCACAGGCGCGGCAGGGTTTCCGCTGAAAAACGGGTCCACCACCAGCGTTATACCACCACAGTCCAGACCAATAGTCGCGTGTCCGTACCAGGTAAATATTGTGCTCATAGCTCTCCTTCTTCTTTCCCTGCGATTATACCTTCCCTCGGGAGCTTTGTTCGCGTTTGCGCCCTTGTCTTTCCGCTCAACGCAGCCAGACGAATGCTCCCTCGTCCCCACGCCAGACGTCCGCGGTCACCAATCGCGCTTGCAGCAGCGGAAATTGGTAATGGAAAAGCCCATCACTGGCCAACAGGAAAAATCCTTTGGAATCCTCCTGCCATACCAGCGCGCTGACGCTCTGCTCTGTCAGCGTTTGCAGCTCAAAACCCTGCGGCGAGTACAGGCGCGCGCCGTTGCCGCCCCAGCCTATCAGCCAGTGTCCATCAGGGGATATTCCCAGCCTTTCTTCACCCGGCAGGGAAAACACAACACCGCTTCGGTCAAATAAAATAGTTCCAGCCGAGCCGGAAGCCGCGAACAGGTTTTTTGAGGTGAGGTAACCCAGTTGGTTGTATTCGCCCGCCAATAAAGGCTCGAAGATTGTGCCATTGTTGGAGGAATAGTAGATGCCAGCCTGGTGCCGGGGGTTGTTGTTCTCCGAGCGCACCACCACAGCTACATCTCCGTTTTGCGGGTTCACCGCTGCCTCCGCGAACGCTCCATCAAAAATCACGCGCGGTTTGCCCGCGGAAACATTGCTAAGGCGTAAATCCAGCGCGCCGCTCTCGGTCGGAGTGTAGCTGAGCAGGTACAGCGCGCTCATCCAACCAACATAACGCTCCCAATATCCGGTATCACGTGGAATATGCAAATAACGCGTAATCGCGCCGTTTGGCATGCTCAGGGCTCCAACCATCGATATTTTCCATGTGCTGATGGTCGCGTAGCTGTTGACTTCCTGAAAGACAATCCAATCCTGATCTGGCGACCAAAGCGGAGAGAAATCCTGCTGAAAACGCTGGTTCAAACGCGTCAGGCTGCCGCCTTCAGGTCGGTATAGGTACAAATCCGCGGAGGCGCCATCCAGCGCGGCGGAAAAAACCGCAATTTGTCCATCCCGCGTCCAGCTGACCGGATGCGGCTGTTGAACCGCTTGCAGCGTCATTTGGGGCTGAATGCCGTCCTGCTGCAAGATGGCCTCCTGAAGCTCCCCTGAAAGCAGGCTTGTGAGAAAGCGGGGAGGAATCCAGGGGTTTGTCAGTTCGTAAAGGCCAAGGTCCTCAAGCTTATCCGGCGTGCCCGCGCGCAGCAAAACCCGCGCTCCATCCGGAGCCCTGCCCCCGATGATGTCCAGCGGGTCAGTCAGCATCGGAAGGCTGATAGGGACAAGAGTGCCGCTGTCGCTGTCTACTGCATAAATATGCTCGCCTTGGGCGTCCGGGAAAATCAACCAGGGTCCATCTTCAGCCGCGGTTGGGCGCGGAACAGGGGTCAGGGTTTCGGTGGGAATGTTGACCGGTGAACGGGTTTCTGCCAGCGCGCTGCTGGTTTCCTGTGCGGCGCGCGTGCGGGCATCCACTTCTGCGGTAGAACTGGGCGCCCATGCTGCCGGCGTTGGGGCGGTATAGCGGCAGGCAAGCCCAAACAGAAGCACGCTTACAGCCGCAAGGAAAAGCGCGCGCCTCGATTTCATAACTAAATCCTACTTGATTTTTTTGAGACCGCAAAGTTTCGCAGAAGCTTGGTTGGCAGACTGGTTTGTCTCGATATCGTCCATAAAGCGCCATCGTTTTTTCAAAAAAAACGCCCTCCGGGTGGAGAGCGTGAATAGTCTTTCAGCGGTGCATACCAAAATCAGAGGATTTCCAGCTTGGCCAGCGAAGCGACCAGAGCCTTCAGCCCCACGCCTTCAAAGTAGACTTCCACAGTTTCATCGCCGTGCTCCAACCGGCTGGCTTTCACCACCCCGCGCCCATAGGTCTTGTGGCGCACCTGCATGCCTGCTTTGTACTTTGTGTTCTGTGGCGCGTCCTGCCGCGGCGCGGGGCGGTAGGCAGGCGTTTCCCAACGGGAATAAGCGCTTTGGTAGTTAATGTTCAGTCGGCTCGGGAGGCCTCTGGCGCTGCCTTGCAGAAGTTCCTCGGGTAAGTCATCCAAGAAGCGGGAGGCCTGCGTTTCTTCGTAGCTGCCGTAGGGGCTGCGCCGGCGCATCGCCCGCGACAGGGTCAGCGTTTTCTTGGCGCGGGTAATTCCCACATACAGCAGGCGCCGTTCTTCTGCCAGCGCTTCGGGGTCGTCGCGCGAACGGCTGTGCGGCAGCACCATCTCATCCAGACCGACGATGAACACGTTTTCGAATTCAAGCCCCTTGGCAGCGTGCAGCGTCAGCATGGTTGGGGCGTCCAGCGTTTCAGGCAGGGTATCCTGGTCGGCTACCAAAGCCATTGCTTCCAAAAAGCTGGGCAGCTCCTCATATTCCAAAATGACCTGGCGCAGTTCCAGCACATTCTCCCAGCGGTCCTGCCCTTCTTCGCTGCGGTCGTGAATGTAATCATGGAAGCCGGTATCTTCCAGCACGCGGTCAAACAGTGAGGCGGGCGGATTGGCAGCCGCGAATTGCCGCCAGAACAAGAGCTTTTTGCCGAACTGTTCCAGGCGCAAGCCTTCTTTGCCAAGCTGCTCCAGAGCTGCCTGGCCTGTCGGCTCGGCAATGCGACAAACCGCCTCGCCCAGCGTCAGACCGGAAGCGCGGGCAAATTCCTCCAGCTTTTCCAGACTCTTCCCGCCGATGCCGCGCGGGGGCAGATTAATCACCCGCCGCAAGCTAATTTCATCTTTGGGGTTGTGAATCAAGCGCAGAAAAGCAATCACATCCTTCACTTCGCGCCGCCCATAGAAACGCTGCGCGCCAACCAACCGGTAACTGATGCCCTCCCGCCGAAAGCATTCTTCCAGCAGGCGCGACTGGGCATTGGTGCGATACATCACCGCGAAGGAACTGGGATTAAGGTTGCGCGAGCGGATGCCGGTTTTTATCGCATCCACAACAAATTCCGCCTCTTCTTTGTCATCCGCTGCCGCGAATAGTTTTATTTTTTCGCCCTGTTTTTGTTCAGTAAAGAGTTTTTTGTGGGTGCGGTTCGCGTTTCGGTCAATCACCGCCATCGCGCCGTCCAGGATGCGCTGCGTGGAGCGGTAATTTTGCTCCAGGAGGATGGTCTGGGCGTTCTTGAAGTCCGTCTGAAAACGTTGGATGTTGCGGTAGTCCGCTCCGCGCCAGCGATAAATGGATTGGTCTTCGTCGCCTACCACATACAGATTGCCGTGGTCCTGCGCCAGGCTGCGCAAAATGGCATATTGGGAGAGGTTCGTATCCTGAAACTCATCCACCAGAATGTGTTCAAATTTGTGCGCCCAGGTGCTGCGCGTCTGTGGATAAGCGCTCATGATTTGGTAGGTGTACACCAGCATGTCATCGAAGTCCATGGCGTTGTTGCGGATTAAAAGCTGCTGGTAGCGCAAATAAAACTGGCGCACTTTTTCATCCCGGAAGTTCTGGATGGGATAATCTTCAGGCGTAATCAGGTCATTCTTGGCTCTGGAAACGGCATCCAGTATTGATTCAGCCCGGAATAGTTTTTCGTCCACGCCAGCTTCGCGGATAACTTCCTTCATCAGCGCTACCTGGTCGTCCGCGTCGAAGATAACAAAATCCTTGCTAAGGGGCAGCAAATCCGCTTCCCTGCGCAGGATGCGCCCGCAAACCGCGTGGAAAGTTCCCAGCCAGATACCCTGGGCAGCCGCGCCCAGGATTTTTTCCACGCGCGCCGCCATTTCCTTGGCGGCTTTGTTGGTAAAGGTCACCGCGAGGATGTGATAAGGCGGAACGCGCATAACGCCAATCAAGTACGCGATGCGATAGGTCAGCACGCGCGTCTTTCCGGAGCCCGGACCTGCCAGTACCAGAGTTGGTCCGGCTGGGGAAGCCACGGCGCGCTGCTGCTGAGGGTTGAGCAGTTCAAGCAAGTCGTCCATAGACAGAGGATTTTACCGCAGGATGGTTCTTAAAAGAGCAGCGCTTTGGCCAGGCCAATAAGAATGCCCGCCAGCACCAGCCAGTAGGGCGTGAGTTTGAGCAGAAATAAACCCGCCAGGCCCGCTGCCAGGAGGAGAGCGGTCCAAACATCTACCACGGCGTTTTTCGCCATCGTGACCGCGATAGTGATGATTAGTGCCACCACGCCGGCATTCACCCCTTCCAGAACAGCCTTAGCGACATGAGAATTGGCCAATCGCTTCATCAACGGACCCATTGCCGCCACGATGATAAAGGACGGCAAAAAGACGCCAATAGTGGAGGCAAACGCGCCGGGCAACCCTCCAACCATGTACCCGATGAAAGTTACCGCGGAAGTTACGGGGCCGGGCGTCATCTGCCCGACCGCGATGGCGTCGATAAGCTGCTGTTGGGTCATCCAACCAAAGCGGTCGACGATATCAGCGCGGATAAGTGGGAATAACACCAACGCGGAGCCAAAAAGGACGGCGCCCGTGCGCAAAAAGTAAAGGAATAACTGGACCACGCGGGATTTAAGCCAATCCGGACTCTGCTGCACAATACGCAGGAGCAGCGGAAATGGGAAGAAAGCCAGCACAAGCGCGGGCGCTTTGGGCGGGCGCTTCAACAGGTCAAGCAGAACGTACCCCAACAAACCTGCCGCAAAGAGAATAATCACTTCGTTCACGCCCAACAGAGACGCGCCAAACGCCAGCCCAAAGATAAGCCAGGTCTGCCAGGTTTTCAGGCAGCTCTTGCCAAGGTTCCAAAGCGTGTTGATTACAATCGCAAGCACCAGAGGATTCAACGCGTAAAAGATGGCATCCACCTGCGGCAGCGCGCCGTAACGCGTGTAGGCCCAGGCGAGCGAAACGGTGGCGATGAAAGACGGCAGAATAAAACTTGCCCCGGCTGCCAGTAGCCCGGGAAAGCCAGCTTGCAAATAACCAATATGCAGCGCTAATTCGGTGGCGTTCGGCCCGGGCACCAAATGCGTCGCTGCCAGCAGTTCCAAAAAATGTTCTCCCGTCAGCCACTTGCGTTTGCGAACAACTTCGCTTTCCATCATGGCAATATGGGCGGTGGGAGAACCAAAACTGGTCGCGCCGATTTGCAGGAAGACCCTGATAAGGTCTTTTAGTCTGGCTTTTTGCTCTGGGGGAAGTTTAGGCGCCTCTAACTTCATTTAGCTCCCCTGTCGGATTTAAAGATTGGGAGCCTCAGCAGCAGATGTTCAAGGATAAGGCGCGGGTTCACGTAAGCGTCCAATCTGGTCAGCGCTTTCTCGTGTGCTTCCAAGATTAATTCAATGCGCGCAAGGTCCATCTGCTCCGCGATTTTCCGCAGAAAAGCTTGTCGTTCCTGGTTCACCAGCGGCATTTCCGCGCCGCTGCGAGCTATCAACACATCCCGCCAGAAAGTTAGCCACGCGGAAATAAGCTGGCCTACCAACTCGCGCTGACCGCCTTTGCTTCTTTGCAAACTCTCCACGTACTGAAAGCGCTGCCGCCTGGTTGAACCAAGCAGTTCTTCCAGTCGGTCCAGAGCGTCTTGATACGCGTCGAGCAGTTCCGGGTTCTGATCAAAGCGGACTGCCGCCCCAACCCTGCCAGAAGACAAATGCGCCAAAAGCGCAGCGCGGTCCGCCGGCACTTGCAGTCTTTGCTCCAGCCAGCCGCTTGCCTTTTCCAGCGGAAGCGGCCGCAAGCGGATAATCTGGCAGCGTGAGGCAATTGTCGGCAGCAAGTTTTCTTCCGCGTCGGCTGTCAGCACCATCACCGCGCGAGCGGGCGGTTCCTCGAGAGATTTCAGGAGTGCGTTGGATGCCGCGGCAGTAGCCCGCTGGAAATCCAAAAGGAGTACCACGCGGTATTTTGCCTGGTACGGCGCGAGCGCAAGCGTCTGCTGCACAGCCCGAATCTGGTCAATGCGCAAATCCTGGTGCCCTTCCTCTGGCGCCAGCACGGTCAGATCCGGAAAGTTTTGGGCATCAATCTGTCGGCATGCCGCGCAAACGCCGCAAAACTCGCCTGGCGCGGGGGGATTTTGGCAATTCAGGGCTTTGATAAACGCCAGGGCAAGCGTGCGCCTGCCAATCCCCTGTGGACCCGTGAGTAAATAGGCGTGCCGAAGCTTGTCGGGGTTCGTGTGTTCCTTTAAGAACGCGAGGGCGGTCTCGTGACCGCAAATATTCCATCCCATTTCGTAATTTTAACACAGGGCGCCCGGGCAGTGATAAACTTCAGCAGTTATCCCACCTGCGCCCGCTGCTGGAAAAGCCTGATAAAATAACAGGCCAAAAGCACATCCCGCGTATAGAATATAATGGTTGGGACTGCCTGCGGGCACATTGATCACGGAGGTTTACACATGAGTGAGAACTTAACTAGCACCCCTGGGGGAGAGCTCAATCCGGTCAGTATTTCCTGGCACGCGATGGACGCGCCTGAAGTACTCAGCGCGCTGAACGTCCCGCCGGAAGCCGGACTGACAAGTGAGGAAGCGCAGAATCGCCTCGCGCAGTACGGCCCAAATGAGCTGCAGGAGAAAAAACGCACTTCATTCCTGCAGATGCTTTGGGCGCAGATTAACAGCTTTGTTATCTGGCTGCTGATTGGCGCCGCGCTTATTTCAGCGCTGCTGGGCGATTACGTGGAAGCCGGAGCAATTCTGTTGATTGTGGTCTTGAACGCGATTATGGGCATCATCCAGGAATCGCGCGCGGAACAATCGCTGGCGGCGCTTAAAAAGTTGGCCGCGCCGGAAGCCCAGGTGCTACGCGATGGGCACCGCGTTTCTCTGCCAGCCCCAAAGCTGGTACCCGGAGATATTGTCTTCATCGAAGCTGGCAATTACATCCCTGCGGATATCCGGCTGCTGGAAGCCGTCAACCTGAGCATCGAGGAAGCCTCGCTCACCGGTGAGTCTGTGCCAGCCAAGAAGAACGCGGAAGGAGCGCTCGAAGCAGATATCCCGATTGGCGACCGTGAAAACAGCGCCTTCATGGGCACGCTGGTCACTTACGGACGCGGCAAAGCAGTGGTAACCAGCACCGGCATGAACACCCAGCTCGGCTTGATTGCCAGCATGCTGCAGACCGTGGAAGAAGAACAGACACCTTTGATGAAACGCCTGGACCAGTTAGGAAAAACGCTGGGCATCGGCGCGATTGTAGTGTGCGTGCTGGTCTTCATCATCGGCGGCGCGCGTTTGATGCTTGGCCCCGAACACATATCCTTCAACAATCCCGATTTCATCACGGAGATGGTTAATCTGTTTATGATCGCGGTTTCACTTGCCATCGCGGCGGTGCCGGAAGGCTTGCCCGCGGTTGTTACCATCAGTCTGGCAGGCGGCATGCGCGAAATGGTCAGCCGTCACGCGCTTATCCGCAAGCTTTCCTCCGTTGAGACCCTCGGTTCTGTTACTGTGATTTGCTCGGATAAGACCGGCACCCTGACCCAAAATCAGATGACCGTTACCCGCCTGTGGACTGATAGTAAATCGTTCACGATTACCGGCAGCGGCTACAACCCGGTGGGGGACTTCTTGCTGGACGATGAGAAAGTGGACCTCCAGGCTTATCCGGCGGCGCGCACCGCGCTCTGGATCGGGACGCTGAATAACGACGCCCAGCTCGAGGCGACCGGCGAAAGCGAAGGCAAAACCACCTACCGCATGGTGGGTGACCCCACCGAAGGCTCCATCCTGGTGGCCGCCCACAAGGCCGGCGCGAGCTCGCGCCAGCTCAACGAAGCTTTCCCGCGCTTGCAGGAAATCCCGTTTGACTCCGACCGCAAACGCATGGTCACCATCAACGGTCTGCGCAATCCAAGCGGAGAGGATATCTCCCCCTTTGAGCAGTCTGACCAGAACAAGTGGCATGTCATTGCGATTAAGGGTGCTCCGGACGTGGTGCTGAAGCTATGCTCTTACAAGATTCGCGTCGACAACAGCCACGAGCCCCTCACCGAAGCTTCCCGCCAGGAAATTCTGGAAGCCAACGACGCCATGACCCGCGACGCCTTGCGCGTGTTGGGCGTGGCTTACCGGTTGGTGCCCGAAATGCCCACCGATACCAGCCCCGAAGCGCTTGAGCAGGAACTGGTGTTCATCGGCCTGATTGGCATGATTGACCCAGCTCGGGTGGAAGTCAAACCCGCGCTCGCTGAAGCCAGAACTGCCGGCATCCGCACCGTAATGATAACCGGCGACTACCCCAACACCGCCAAAGCAATCGCGGAGGAAATTGGTCTGCTCCAACCGGGGCATAGGGTGATGACTGGCGCGGAACTGGACGTCATCAGCGCCGAGGACATGCGTGAAGCAGTGAAAATCACGGATGTCTACGCGCGCGTGAGCCCGGAACACAAGATGAAAATTGTGGACGCGCTGCGCGATAACCATGAAGTGGTTGCGATGACCGGCGACGGCGTGAATGACGCGCCAGCCATCAAGATGGCGGATATCGGCATCGCGATGGGTATCACCGGCACGGATGTGGCCAAAGAAACCGCGGATATGGTGCTGACGGATGATAACTACGCCTCCATCGTTTCGGCAGTGGAACAGGGACGGGTCATTTACAGCAACATCCGCAAGTTCGTGTACTATCTCGTCTCTTGCAATATGGCCGAGATTATGATCATCTTCCTGGGCACCTTGTTCGGTTGGCCGCCCATCCTGACAGCTATCCAGCTCTTGTGGTTGAACCTGGTGACGGACGGCGCTCCAGCGCTCGCGCTCGGATCAGAGAAGGGCGACCCGGATATCATGCTCTTCCCCCCACGCCCGACCGATGAGCCAATTATCAATAGGTTCATGCTGCGCGGTATTATCGTCCAGACCATCGCGATTACAGCCTCAACCTTGGGCGCGTTCGCGCTTGGCAACAGCGTAAGCCTTGAGCTTGGTGAAACGATGGCATTCGTGACGCTTTCCGTCAGCGAACTGCTGCGCGCGTTCACCGCCCGTTCGGAGTACTACCCGCTGACCAAGATTGGTATCTTCAGCAACAAAGGCATGAACATTGCGGTGCTGGCATCGCTCGCGCTTATCTTTGCGGTGGTGTATGTGCCCTTCCTGCAGCCAATCTTCAATACCAGCTCAATTGACCTCGGCCACTGGCTGATGATGCTGCCGCTGATTGTCATTCCTTCCATTGCAGCCGAAGTGATGAAAGCCATTCAGTTCAAGCGGATGACAAAAGCAAACGCCAATTAATTGGCTGCGTGATATTAAGAACCTCCCTGCGGGGAGGTTCTTTTTTTTCCATAAGCGGTGCAAATGCTGGGCTTGCATTTCTGAGCGAAGCCAAGAATCTTGTCAAATTATCAGCGAGATCCTTCGCTGACGCTCAGGATGACCAATAGAGTGAACAACCCATCCCAGGGCTTGCCATTCTGAGCGAAGCGAAGAATCCCATCCTACACACAACTAGGATCCCGCTGGCACACAGGAGGGCAGGTTGCTCAGGCAAGAAAAGACGAACTCCAAAAGATGTGACACTCTGCTGTGAGTCTGATAAAATCAAGCTTGCGATTATTCTGAAAATCATTTAGAAAATATTACAGCAATCAAAGGATCTCTTCATGGAAACATCCCCCAAAAACCTGCTTGACCAGACCAAACCCGCCCGCCGCGCGCGGCATGCCTGGTACTTCTACGATTTTGGCAACTCCGCCTACGCCGCTATTGTTCTGCTGGCAGTCTACTCGGCGTACTTCAAAAACGCGGTGGTCGGCGGCGCGGAAGGCACCCGCCTGTGGGGCTGGTCAGTCGGTATTGCCGCCGTGCTGGTCGCCCTGATTTCCCCGGTGCTCGGCAGCATCGCCGACTTTTCGCGCTCCAAGAAGCGCTTGCTTTTTATCTTCACCACCATCGCGGTCATCTTTACCGGGCTCTTGTTCTTCGTGCGCCCGGGCGATGTCTTGATTGGCATGCTGTTCTTCATCCTGGCGGAAATTGGCTACCGCGGAGCGCAAGTCTTCTACGACGCGCTACTGGTGGACGTCTCCACCCCTAAGACAATCGGCTACATCTCCGGCAAAGGCTGGGCGGTTGGGATGCTTGGCGGCGTGGCCTGCCTGATCATCGTGCTGGTGCCTATGCAGCTGATTGGCAATAGCTTCATCCCCTACACCTTCCTCATCACCGCGCTGTTCTTCCTGCTTTCCTCAATCCCCACCTTCCTGCACGTGCGCGAGATTACAGAACCAGAAGTCATCCCCGCGGGAGAAACCGTGTTCGGGCTCGCCTTCAAAAAGCTGGGGAACACTTTCCGCGAGATTAAGCACTACCGGGAATTCATCAAGTACATGGTGGCTTTCCTGATTTATCACGACGGCATCATGATGTTGATGGATTTTGCCGCAATCATCGGCGCGACCCTGTTCGGAATGGGGCAGGTACAGTTGATTCTTTTTGTAATCATCATCCAAATTACTGGAGCTGCCGGCGCGCTGCTATTCGGCAGAATTTCGGACAAGCAAAGCAGCAAGCAAGCCATCATTTTTTCGCTGTTAATTCTGATCGCCTCCCTCGCAGGACTCTTTTTCATCAAGAATATGGTGATGTTCTTCGTCATCGGCGGTTTGGCCGGCTTCTCCCTTTCCGGGGCGCAGGCAGTCAGCCGCACGATGGTCAGCCAGTTGGCGCCGGTTGGCAAAACCACCGAGTTTTACGGCTTCCTCTCGGTCGCGGGGCGCACCTCCACGTTCGTGGGGCCCTTTGTCTTCAGCACGGTCTCGTATCGCGCGCACAATCTCTACCTCGCCAGAGGCCTGAGCGATTTGGCCGCCGAACAGGCTGGTCTATATTGGGCAGTCGGGTCCATCCTTGTATTCCTGTTGGTTGGCATGGTGGTTTTGCTGACTGTGAGAAAAGTGACCGCCAGCGAACCAATTCAATACTGATCCGCGCAAAACTTATAAGGAGCGCACAATGAAAATTTTGATTTCAGGCGGAGCCGGATACATCGGCAGCACGATTGCCTCGGTCTTGGAAGATAACGGTCATACGCCAATCATCCTGGACTCCCTGGTAACCGGCCGGCGCGAGTTCACGCGCGGGCGCGCCTTCTACGAGGCGGACATTGCCGACCGCGCCATGGTGCGCCAGGTCTTTTCAGAGCACCCGGATATTTTCGCGACCATTCACTGCGCCGCCCTCATCGTCGTGCCGGAATCCGTCGCCCGCCCGTTCGATTATTACCGCGATAACGTGGTCAAGTCGATGACCTTTTTTAAGCTCCTGAGCGAACTGGGTTACCCGCGCGTGGTGTTCAGTTCCTCGGCCGCAATTTATGACGTTGTGCCCGGCTTCATGGTCACGGAGGAATCTCCTCTGCGCCCGCTCAGCCCTTACGCCCGCACTAAGTACATGATGGAAATGATCTTGAAGGACTTTTCGTCTGCTTATAACCTAAAAGCCATCGCGCTGCGCTATTTCAACCCCATCGGCGCGGACCCCCAGATGCGCAGCGGCATGCACATCAAGAACCCCTCGCATGTGTTGGGCAAGCTGGTGCAAGTCGCCCTCGGGCAGGATTCCGTCTTCTATCTCACTGGCGTGGACTGGCCTACGCGCGATGGCTCCGGCATCCGCGATTACATTCACGTCTGGGACCTTGCCCGGGCGCACCTGAACGCGGTGGAACGTTTCGACCAGGTGATTGCCGAAGCCTCGGAAGAAGAATCACAGTACTGCGTGATAAACCTCGGCACTGGCAAAGGCGTCACCGTGCGGGAATTGGTTTCCGCGTTCGAGCAGGTTTTTGGCCAGCGCGTGCCAGTCTCCATCCAGCCGCCCAGGCCGGGCGATGTAGCCGGGGCTTACGCCAACGCGGACAAAGCCGCCCGTCTTTTGGGCTGGAAAGCCGAACTACCCATCACCCGGGGCATCTCGGACGCGTTGAAGTGGGGTAAGGTGCGAGACAGCATCATACAGTGGTAACCCCGTGGCTCTTAGCGGCCCTACCGGGCAAGACATCGGAGACCTACCTGCCGATCATCACACGTTGACGATTTGATCAGCTCGAAATAACAAACAAGGACAGCCTTGAAGGCTGCCCTTGTTTGCTTGATGATAAGTCGTTTTCAGTTTAACGCGTTGGCAAACCCAATCGAGAAAATCGGTTTATCCCTGGTATCCCCGGTTGTCAGACCACTGCCGGGCCGAGCTTCCGCCACTTCGGCCTTTTGCCAGCCAACCCACCAGCACCCCAAACACAAAGCCGCCAATATGCGCCCAGAAAGCTGTGCCTCCCACATCCCCCGCGCCAATCGTCAGAACGCCGCTGAAAAGCTGCAGGATGAACCACAACAGCAGCACCACCGAAGCAGGCAGCAGCCGCAGGCGGACGAAAAAACCAATCGGGATGAAGGTATACACCCGCGCGCGCGGATACATGAGCAAATACGCGCCAAGCACAGCCGCAATCGCGCCGCTGGCGCCCACCGTGGGGATGCTGGAAGCCGGGTTAATCGCCCAGTGCGCCAACGCCGCGACAAAGCCGCCCGCCAGATAAAAGAGCAGATACCAAAAGTGCCCTAATCGGTCTTCGACATTGTCACCAAAAATCCACAGGTAGAGCATGTTGCCGAGCAAATGCATCCAACTGGCATGCAGGAACATACTCGTAAGGACGGAGCGCATATCGCCCAGGTCCAGGCCGGCAGTCAGCTGCGCGGGCACCAGCGCGAACTCAGAAATTAGCGCTTCCAGGCGGGGGCCGGACATAAACTCAAAAATAAAGACGCCGACGTTGATGGCAATCAGAATGTAATTGACGTAGGGCACGCGCCGGGCTTTGATTTCATCACGGATGGGGATCAAAATAACCTCCTTGGGTCACAGCTCTTGCGTTTCCACCAGAATTTGCGATACGCGCGGGTTTTCCGCGTACACGCCGCGCCTTTCCAGCGGCAGCAGCGCGGCAATCCGGCACATCATTTCCTCGGTGGCTTTTTCCAGCCATGCTTTGTTGTCCTCATCCGGCTCGGGCGGAGCAATCTGGAAGGGTTCGCCAAAGCGCACGCGCACATTCATTTTCCGCAAGCGCAGCAGCCGGTTTGTCATTTCCTCGGTACCGGTCACCGCGGCAGGAATGATTTGCGCGCCGGTTTTTTTAACCAGCAGGGCGGTGCCGGGTTTTCCTGGTTTCATTTTGCCTGTCCTGGAGCGCGTCCCCTCCGGCGCAATGCCAATAATCCATCCGCGCTTCAGGTAATCGGCGGCCTCACGAAACGCCGCGAAGTCGTATTCTTCACGGTTTACCCAAATCACGCCGATTCCATCCAGAAGCCACCTAAAAAATGGAATCTTCCGGTAGCTGTCGCCAACCATGCCGACCGTGTCCTGCCTGGTGGTGGAAAGCATCAAAAATGGCGTGTCCAAACGGGAGATATGGTTAGTCACCAGGATGAACGCTCCGGAATCAGGCACATGCTCCCCGCCTTCCACGCGTAGATTTGCCAGGGCGTTTACCAGGTTTCGGATGATTTTGATAATTCTTTCTCGTTGCATATTTCACAATTCTATCGCGTTCAGATTCGTTAAGATATGCTCAACTCAGCCTTGTTCTCTGGGAATTCCGCCTCAGCGCGCTGGACGCGCCGGGTGAAAAGCAGAAATGCGACTAAGAGCACGGCGCTGAGCAAAATCATCGGTAAATAGCCGAGCAATCCATTGTCTGTCTGCCCGCTGAAGAAAACATTCGCAAGCGCGGCGCCGTTCCACAAAGCATGCACCAGCAGCACTAACAGGAACACGCCCAGGGTCCTTCCGCGGCGTTTATCTTGCCAGGAGCTTGCCAGCGCCCAGCCCATCAGGCCGCCGTTCAAGGTATGCAGCAGCGTTCCCCCAAAGCGCCCCAGCAGGAATGTCATCCATTCCGAGCGGGACCCACCCGCCAAGTGCGCGCTGTTCAGCAGCGCTTCCACCAGGGCGAAGCCCGCCCCGCTGAACAGACCGGCAACCCAGCCCTCCGCGGGGCTGATTTTGCGGTCTTCAAGCAGCCAGACGCCCAGGATCTTAAAGCCCTCTTCCAGCATCGGCAGCGCCAGGGCCACCATTCCAAAAATGAGCGCCAGCACCAGCGGAGTGCGCGCAAACTCCGCCAGGCTCTCCCGAACGGCTTCAGATTCAACGCCGGAGCTTTGCAGAAGCAGCCAAATCTCACTGAGTTTGCCTAGGATTTGTGGGCTGGAGACTGCTGCCAGGGCAATCAGAACGCCAATCACCGCGATGAAGGCAACCTCCAACAGAAGGATAAAGTAGGTGGTGAACCCAATGCTGAAACTGAGCAAACCGGCATGCCGCTTGGGATATTTGCCCCATAAAACGCCAGAGCCGACGCGCAGCAGCCATAAGGCGGGCAGCACAGCGCCAAGCACTGCCAGCAAACCAACCAGCAGGTCGCGCTGGGGCTTGCTTTCGGGCAGAAAGTACAGCCCAGCCAGCACCGCGCCAAAGAGGGATAGCAGCAGCCAGGCAAACCAGCCGGGTTTCTTATCCGCGTCCTGGCTGCTTGCGCGCGCATTGTGGGGGCGCCCGGCGGAAGCCAAGCTGCTGATGGAACTGACCACGGAAGGCAGGTTCAGCAGCGCCAGCGCCGCAAACGCGCATACCAGCAGGGTCAGGCTGCCCTGGTTTAAGCCAGCCAGTTCCGGCGCGGCAGAAAAGGTGTTGCTGGCAGCAGCCAGCAAAACAGCCCCGCCCAAAAAGGAAAGGAATACCATTAAAGAAAAGACTAACTGGAGAATACTCATCCAGTCAGTCTTTGCGGTTTTGGTTTGTTGTTGAGCTTCAGGCTCAAAGCTCATTTTGCCTCAATGGTTATGCTGATGATTTTATCGCCGGCTGGCGCATCGGGGTTGTTCTGCGGGTCGCGCTCGGTCAGGTTCTGCAGCACATCCATACCTTCAAGTACCTTGCCAAAGATGGTGTACTTGCCGGTCAACTGCGTAGCGGGCACATAGGTGATGAAGAACTGGCTGCCGTTGGTGTTCGCTCCCGCGTTCGCCATGCCAACCATCCCGATTTCATCATAGGTCAGGGTGCTGACGATTTCATCGCGGAACTCGTAACCCGAGCCGGAAATTCCTGTGCCGCTGGGGTCGCCCGCCTGCGCCACAAAGTCGTGCAATACGCGGTGGAAGGTGACGCCGTCAAAGAAGCCTTTCTCCGCCAGATACACAAAGGAATTGACTGTGATGGGGGCTTCGTCGTCAAACAATTGAATGACAATATCGCCTTTTTCGGTGTTGATAGTCGCGGTATAGGATTTGGACTGGTCAATCACCCAGGGCGGGCATGCAGTTTCCAGATTGCCCTTTTCGTATTTCAATACATCGACGACCATGCCAAGCGTGCTCGCGCTCCAGTCATAAGACCATGGGCGGCCGTTCAGCAAGATGGTTGGCGTGGAATTCAAGCCAATTGTGGTCTGACCGTATTCCAAATCAGCGGCAACTTTGCTCACAATTGCTTCGCTGGTCAGGTCGGTCGCGAACTGTTCCGCGTCCAAGCCGAGCGTACCAGCTTCAGTCTTCAGCCAGGCCAAAAAGTCCTCCGCGGGCAGGCCGGACCAATCGCCCTGCTTGGAGAAGAGCGCGTTGTACATGTCCCAGTATTTTTCCTGCAGGCCAGCGGCTTCTGCAGCCTGGGCTGCCACCTGGGCATTAGGGTGAATGCTCACCAGGGGGAAGTTGCGGAACACTAGGCGGACGTCCTCCGGATATTTTTCCAGCAGCTTTTCCAACTCGGCATAGAAAGCCGCGCAAGCCGGGCACTGATAATCGCTGTATTCCAGAATGGTGAGCGTGGCATCTTTTGGTCCGCGCGACCAATCCGCGTCCGTAATTTCCGGGAAAACTTCCAGTGTTTTGGCTTGTTCTTCGGTCAGCGCGGGGAAGAAGCCCTCGTAGATGGTGCAAATCATCTTGCCATCTTCATCGAAGAGACGCGTGTCCACCACCTCGGTAGGCGCGGCCGTTGCATCGGTGGGCTCGGTTGCCTGCGCGGCTGGCGCTTCGGTTGCTTCGCTCGTCGCGGTCGGCTCAGGAGTCGCGGTGAACTCACGCACCTTGCAAGCGCCCAAAATAAGCGCGGCAATGAGCAAAACAAAGATTACTCCAGACAGTTTTTTCATAGTTATACCTTTCAAGTGGCTTCCTGCGCTAATTTCCCTGTTCCTCAGGGGCAGCAAGCATTCCAATATTGTTGTCATTAATAAATCGCGAAACAGCCTGCCGCATGGCAAGCTGAACGGCTTCTTTAGGGGCGCTGGCGTCAACAACGCGCCAGCGCTCGGGCTCCTGCGCGCACAGCGCGAGGTAACCTGCGCGCACGCGTTGATGAAACGCGACTTCATAGGCATCCAGGCGGTTCCATTCGGCTTCTTTGCGTTTGCGCTGCAAGCCAGTCTCCACGTCCAGGTCCAGCAGAAGAGTAAGATCGGGTTTGAGCTGGTCCGTGGCAAAAGCCAGCATGGAACGCAGCGCGTCCATATTCAAGCCGTGGCCGTAACCTTGATAAGCCAACGTTGAATCGCCATAACGGTCGCACAGCACCACTTTGCCGGCGGCAAGGGCTGGTTTGATGACTTGCTCCACCAGTTGGGCGCGAGCGGCCAGGAATAACAGAATTTCTGTGCGCGGATGCAAACCCTGATTTTCAAGGCGGACCAACACCTGGCGGATTTGGTCGCCAATATCCGTGCCGCCTGGCTCGCGCGTGGTAAGCACTTCGTATCCCAGGCTTTGCAGGTAAGCGGCCAGTTCTTTAATCTGGCTGGTCTTTCCGCTGCCTTCTGGTCCTTCCAGGGTGATAAACATGCTCAATCCCTGAAAATGCGCACAAACCGGTGCGGCTCGGTGCCAAATGACTGTGAGACCAGGCTGGCTTTTTGCGCCAACTGATGTTGTTCGCGGCGAACGTCCGCTGGCGCGGGCCGCAGGTCCACATATTTCTCTCCGGCTAATACCATCTGGACAGCTTCATCAGCTTGTTCGATAGCTTCAATATACGGGCTGGAGGAGTGATGCGGCGCGCTCACCATAAACAGGTCCGCCAGGAATTGTTCAATCTGGCTGTCGGAGCTGGATTTAATCACATAGATTGGAACGCCTTTTTCCTCCGCTTGTACCACTGGCTGCAGACGCTCGCGGTAATAACGCCGTTGGGTCACAAAGGTATCGGCTTCCTCAAGTGTGCGCACCAGGCGGGCAGGCACGCCCATCCCGCGAATGCGCTGCAGCAAGCGATTGCGGGCAAGCCCAAAAGCGAAGATATTCTTCATCTCAGGGGCTTTGGTGATAGGCGCGCTTTCGTACACTGCGTTAGCTGGGATAACTGGCGCCGGGTTCACCCGGCTGCGGTCCTGGTTCATTCCCCGCTGGAAAGGCGCTTTTTCGATGCCACCGCGCTTCAGGGACTGCGCGACCGTGGGCACAACAGGCTGGGGAGCGCTTTGAATGTGAATGCCGCCGTTTTCATCCCAATAGCGTTCTTCGGGTGGCGCCAAATAGCCGCGCAGCTGCGCGTCCACAGAAGCGGAGACGTCACGGTGGACTGCCAGGCGCTGACGGCTCTGGATTTCTACCAGCACAGTGAAGGTTGGGGGAGCGCGGCGTTCCAGCACTGTTTTTTGCGTGCCGCGCCGACGCGCCTCCTCATCGGAAAGCGTGACTGACTCAATCCCGCCGACCAGGTCGGACAACGTTGGGTTCAGCAGCAGATTTTCCAGGGAATTGCCGTGCGCGGTGCCAATTAATTGCACGCCGCGTTCGGCGATGGTGCGCGCGGCTTGCGCCTCGAGTTCACGGCCAATTTCGTCAATAACAATGACTTCGGGGTTGTGGTTTTCAACGGCCTCAATCATGACCTCATGCTGCAGCGAAGGTTTGGGCACCTGCATGCGCCGGGCAGCTCCAACCGCTGGGTGCGGCACGTCGCCGTCCCCGCCAATTTCGTTGGAGGTATCCACTATCACCACGCGTCGGGTTTCCGCCAGGATTCGGGCGGCCTCGCGCAGCATGGTGGTTTTTCCCACGCCAGGTTTGCCCAAAATCAGGATGCTTTGCCCGGAATTGACCAGGTCAGAGATGATATCAATCGTGCCGTAAACCGCCCGACCAACGCGACAAGTGAGGCCAACTATTCTGCCCCGGCGGTTGCGGATAGCGGAAATGCGGTGCAGGGTGCGTTCCATGCCGGCGCGGTTATCCGCGTCAAAATCGCCAATGCGGTCTGTCACGTAATCCAAATCAAATTGGGTGACATTCTGCTCGGAGAGGGGCACTTCAGCATCCACAAAACGCGCGGTTGGAATCCTGCCAAGATCCAGAATAACTTCCAATAGATTGTCAAAGTTATCTCTGGATTGCACAGCGCGGGCTATCTCCGGAGGCAGCACAGACAGCATGGCATCCAGATCATCTGTTATTTTCTTTTGAGTTGTCGTCATTTCTTACCCAAGTGGTATTGACTGGCACGTGAAAGCAAACTGGCTTTCCCGTGCCACTTTTGATTTTAATCGATTTTAGCGCTGTCAATTCATCAGCCGAGGCTTTTGTATATGAATATCGTAAGACCTGCTTCCCCCTGCTCGTACGACCGGATAAGGAGTAAGGTATTTATCATTAAGCCCCTTTTTGACGCGACTGTATCACCGGCACGCTGCCTTCGCTCTTTTCCCCTTCATACACTTGCTGCCGCCCCAAGACCGAGACCTTGTCTTTCAGCGCGAGATGGCGCACCATGCGCGCTAATTCTTGTTCCAACAAGAATGGCATACTCTCAAGCGCTTCGGAAAGCAGGGCCTGGAAGGAACGCGCGCAGACAAAAACCGGCCTTCCCATTCGGTTGGGAACAGCCTGCACCAACTGACGCAGGAGAAATGGAAAATCCGCGCTTGGATCCATAAGCGGCTGGAGCCAGATGCCGCGCGGGCCATAGGCCAGATCCGCGAAAGCAATCAGCCTGCCCTGCGCGTCAGTGGCTGCCAGTCCTTGCGAAAACTTGCGCGAGACAGGTTCAACCGCCTGAAAAAGCCTTGGCACCGCGCATCTATGCAGTGCTTGCATAGCCCGGACGTCCTGGTCGGTCCACAGGCGCCAAGGATTTTCTTGCTTGTCAACTGTACCATAATCCCCCTGGTAGCGGTAAACGCGCGCCTGTGACCAGATTGCAAAATCCGCTCGCCGAAAGGCAGGCAGGTAATCCGAGTTTTCAGGGAGTTCCGCCAGCAGGTAGCGCGCTCCCCAAGTGCCGCTGGCGCGAATTAAGGCCTCCAGCAGGCAGGTCAGGTCATCGGGGCTGCCCTCCCGCGTGGGGGCGATAAAATCAAGCTGGCTGAAGGCGTCGCCTTCAGCGTGGAGAACACGCCCAAAACAAAGCGGTTGCGTGTTGTTCTCCCACAAAGCGGTATAGCTATTGATGGTGAGACCCTGGCTCGAGAGCAAGCGGAGAGGAGATAAGGGATGCCCGCGTGTAATCTGGCTGACGCTGTCGGTGCTCTGCGCCAGCTTTTTTGCGCCTAAAAGCGCAGGGAAATCCGTGAGACTTACTCTGCGTGCGGTGATCGCGCCAACTCCAGAAAATAGCGGTGAAAACGCATGTCGGGGGTCAGTTCCGGATGGAACGAAGTTGCCAGGAGCTTTCCCTGGCGGGCAGCTACCACGCGCCCATCTTCCAGGGCAATGAGCGTCTCCGCCCTCCCAAACACCTGGGTGATGATAGGGGCGCGGATAAAGACGGCATGATATGGCGGCTCTGCTGGGTTAAGAAACGGCGCGCGCAGCTCGGTTTCAAAAGAATCGAGCTGTCGCCCAAAAGCGTTGCGGGTAATTTGAATATCCATGACCTTGAGCAAGTCCTGGTCGCGTCCGGCATCCTGCGAAAGCAGAATGGCGCCAGCGCAGGTGCCCCAGATGGCTTTTTCACGCGCGAAAGCGCGCAGCGGCTCCAACAACTGGTAAGCGACCATCAATTTTCCGATGGTTGTAGATTCGCCGCCTGGGATAATTAACCCATCAAGGCCCTCCAACTGGGCAGGCAAGCGTACTTCCACGCTGTCCACACCCAGACTGGAAAGGCTGTGACGATGCTCAACAAAGTCGCCTTGCAGGGCGAGAACGCCAATTTTCACGCGAGGCTCCGCGGGGACTACCAACCGCGCTTTGCGATCAGGTCTTGCTCTGGAATACTGGTAATCTGCCGTCCGACCATCGGTTCGCCCAGATTGCGGCTGACTTCTGCCAGCAGTTTCGCGTCCTGGTAGTGGGTGGTGGCTTTCACAATCGCGGCCGCGCGCTTGGCAGGGTCCCCCGATTTGAAAATCCCGGAGCCCACAAACACGCCGTCCACGCCCAATTGCATCATCAGCGCGGCATCCGCCGGGGTAGCAATTCCGCCGGCGGCAAAGTTCACTACCGGCATGCGTCCGCTGGCGCGCACTTCCAGGCAGAGCTCGTAAGGCGCGCCGAGGTTCTTGGCGAAAGCCATCACTTCTTCTTCTGGCAGCGCTTGCAAGGTGCGGATATCACCCAAAACCTGGCGGGCGTGCCGCACGGCTTCAACCACGTCGCCCGTGCCTGCTTCGCCTTTAGTGCGGATCATGGCAGCGCCTTCGCCGACGCGGCGCAGAGCCTCGCCCAGGTTGCGGCAGCCGCACACAAAAGGCACCTTGAAAGCGTGCTTATAAATATGGTGGGCTTCATCCGCCGGGGTAAGCACCTCGGACTCGTCGATGTAATCCACGCCCAAAGCTTCCAAAATCTGAGCTTCCACAAAGTGACCGATGCGGCATTTTGCCATCACCGGGATGCTGACCGATTCCATAATGCGCAGGATTAGCTCAGGGTCGCTCATGCGGGCAACCCCACCGCTGGCGCGTATGTCCGCGGGGACGCGTTCCAACGCCATCACCGCGACCGCGCCGGCATCTTCCGCGATGCGCGCGTGCTCCGGCGTCACCACATCCATGATCACGCCGCCCTTAAGCATTTGTGCCAAGCCTTTCTTGACAGCAAAACCAGAAACCTGCTGTTCCATGCAACCTCCAATACCAATAGTTATCTATTGGCATTTTACCACGCTTGGTTTTTTTTCCGGGCCTAAGCCTTCTCCAGCAGCGCGGCGACCAGTTCCTTGTTAAAGGCGGGGATATCCGCTACTACGCGCCCCCACACCAGGTTGCCCTCGCGGAAAGCTGGCGTATCCAACCAAGCCGCGCCAGCGTTCTCCAGGTCATCCTTGATGCCCAAAGAACCGGTGGCATGCCCGCCAGTAATAATCTTGGCGGAGATTGCCAGCAGTCCGCCGTGGCAAATGATGCCAATGATTTTGCCCTGCGCGTGCACCTTCGCGATCAGGTCCTTGACCACGGCATAGCGGCGCAGTTTATCCGGCGCCCAACCGCCCGGCAGCACCAGCCCAAAGAGCTCGTCAGCCGAGAGTGATTCAATCAAGGTGTCGGGCACGACCACCAGCCCGTTCTTCCCGCGCACAGGTTTCAGGTCCAAACCGGCAGTCAGAACTTCAGCGCCTTCTTCCTGCATGCGCATGGCAACCACGGAATACTCCAGGTCTTCCACGCCTTCAGCTACCAAAATAGCGATTTTCTTTCCAGTCAGTCCCATCATTAGCTCCTTTGTTTGTTTCTCTGTCGCGAGTCTACCAAGCCCGGCGCTTTTTTACCAGACGCAAGCTTCGGCAAGCGTTTTCGCCTACTTTTCGTGGGGGTCGTAATACTTGGAGTCATCCAGCATATCCTGCATCTGGCTGCGCGGCTCTGCCGGCGCTTCGTCAACCACCACGCTGGCACGCTCCGCTTCTGCGGCTGCCTCGAGCTCGGCCAGGCTGGCGCGGCGCGTCATCACCCATTTTCCGCAGTGTGGGCAGCGCTCCAACCTTCCGACCACCATATTCATCCCTAACAGGGAGCGCGCGAAAGGACGCGAACATTTGGGGCAAACCGTTCCACCGTAAAAGCCGTTGTATGAGAGCGCACCAGAGCTGGTTTTTTTGCGATTCATCAGGGTTTGCAGCAAGAAGGAAAGAACAGCCACGCCAGCTATCAAGCCAATCAGAGGAATAAAAATCCCGACCATGCTTTTATTTGCCGCTTCCTTAGATAAAAAATTATAAGTGAGCGCGTCAGTTGTAAACGTTTTTCCATCGGTGCTTTCCACGCGCGCGCTAAGTTGATGCACGCCGGAATCGTAATCGTCAGTGCTGAAAGAGAAGGTGAAAGGTTGGTTCTCCAAGCTGACCAGCGTCTCGCCGTCTATTAAAAAGGTCACCTTGCGAACTGTGCTCTCATCCCCTTTCAGGCTGAGGGTCATGTTTCCCTGTATGTCCATCCCGGCGCCGTAGCCAAAATCCCGCCGTAGACTGACGCGGTAAGGCTGTTCCGTTTGCGCAGCCGCCGAAGCCGCGGGCAAGAGCAGCAGCCCACACAAAACCAACAAAATACCAAAAGCTTTCCTGTATTTCATCAACTTACCTCATTTCCAGCGGGTCAGGATGTTTTCCCGCTCAAACACCGCATTGCCAAGATGAAGCATCGCAAAAGCAAGCCCGGCCACCACCACGATGGATATCAGCATCATCAACAGGTTCAGTGTCACAATTCCGGCCATTTGCGCCAGCATCACGCCCATCACGGGCACAATCACAACCGAAGAAATCTGTTCCGCCACGCGCGGGTCCGTGACGCGGGAGGAAGTATACAGAGCAAATAGCGCGGATATGAGCGCCATCAGCGGGCCCAACACAAAATTGGCCAGAAGCCAGACAGGGCTGTTGACAAAAGCAATCACTCCGGGGCTGATGTTCAGCAGGCGCAAACCCAGATTGAAAATGCCCACGGAGAGGTAGGTTGCTCCAATCGCCGGGATTACCGCCGCGAAACACTTCCCTGCCAGGAGTTCCACTGTCGTGATGGGGGTCGCCAGCAGCGGCTCGAGGCTGCGCGTTGTTTTTTCACCCACAATGCTGTAAGCGGCAATATTGATCGGGATGATCACAGGCATCACCATGAACAGGAACAAAAACTCGCTCACCAGATATGCTTGCAGACAGTCGCTGCCGCTTAGGCCCTGGCAGGTTTTTAGAAAGCCTTCCGGAAGCCCGGTGGTAGCCACATCTCCCATCTCAGGGATACTGCCAGCGGTGGATTTCAGCATGATCAGCGGAAGAATGGCAAATACAAGCGGCAGCAGCATGGTTGTGTACAGCACCGTGCGGTTCTTAAAGACCTCCGCCCACTCTTTATTGATAATTGTGCGAATGTGTTTCATTGTTATCTCCCTTCCGTATCGGAATGAAGCATTTCCAGGTAGACCTGTTCCAGGGAGTGCCGCAGCTCGCCGATAAAGTGGATATCCGCGCCGGCTTGCACCAACGCGCGTACGATATTCGGATTTTCGCGCTCCGGCTCACTCAGGCTCACGACCAGTTTGTTATCCACGCCCTCGACGGCCTTGACACCTGGCTGCGAGGCAACCAGGCTGACCCATTCAGGGTTCAGGGCAGCCAGATGAAAGACAACTTTGCGCCCATACAAGCGCTGCCGCAGGGCTTCGGGCGTGTCCACCGCCAGCAGGCTCTGCTTAAAGATCCCAACCCGGTCGCATAGCCGTTCCGCTTCGTCCAGGTTGTGGGTGGTCATAAAGATGGTGCGACCTTCGTTCTTAAGCTCGTAGATGAAGTCGCGGACGGTCTTGGCCGCTTCAGGGTCCAGGCCGGTGGTGGGTTCGTCCAAAAAGAGCACCTTGGGTTCGTGCAGCAGCGCGCGGGCAACCGCCAGTTTCTGGCGCATGCCTTTGGAGAAGCTGCCGACGGGGTCAAAACGCCGATCCCACAGGTCCAGCATCACCAGGTACTTATTCACCGCGGCGCTCACGTCCGGAACGTCGTAGAGTTCGGCGTAAATGCTCAGGTTTTTTTCGGCTGAAAGCCGTTCGTACATCCCCGGTGATTCAGTCAGCAAGCCCACGGTCCGCCGGATGGCGGTGTCATCGCGCCCTACCACCAGTCCGTTCACGCTGGCCTGCCCCGCGCTGGGCTGTATCAGGCAGGTGAGCATGCGCACGGTGGTGGTTTTTCCGGCGCCGTTGGGGCCCAAAAAGCCAAAAACTTCGCCCTCGTTTACCTGCAGGTTCAGACCGTCTACCGCGGTGAATTCCTGCTTTTGTTTCTTGCCAATCTTGAAGACTTTGCTAAGTCCCTGGGTGATAATCATGGGTTTCCTCTGTTTCTTGTTAAGAACCAACTGATTATAGTCCAAGCACAGGCTCAGCACCCTATGTTTTCACAGGCGTCTCTGGTTCTCGTTCGGTCCTTTGTGCTTGCACGGCTGCCGGAAACTGCAAGGCGTGCGACCTTGAGGTCTCCACAGAGATAAAACGCGGTTCGCAACGACAGGAGTTTTATCATCCTGCGTGTTTTTTCATCATCGCGAGCGAAGCGCGGCGATCTGCCTTTTTCGCTATTCTTGCATAGTCTCCTGATCACGACCATCATCGCGAGCCCTTGTGTCGTCATTGCGAGCGCAGCGTGGCAATCTGCCTTTTTCGCTGTTCTTGCATAGTCTCCTGACCATGCGCAACATTGCTAGCGGGTTTGTTCGTCATCGCGAGCGAAGCGCGGCGATCTGCCTTTTTCTATTCGGGCGGATTGCCACACCGTTTTGCCCGGAACCCGGCTTGGTTATCAAAAAAACTTGCTGGCAAAACGGTTCGCAATGACAAAACTATTGTCATCGCGAGCGAAGCGTGGTGATCTGCCTTTTTCTTTTCAGGCGGATTGCCACACCGTTTTACCTGGAACCTGGCTTGGTTGGCTAATACTTGATGGCAAAACGGTTCGCAATGACGAAGAAAATATCATCGCGTGCCTCTCCGTTCGTCATCACGAGCGCAG
>JAGOML010000022.1:0-11475 GCA_017993575.1 Anaerolineaceae bacterium
GCGGATGTGTAGCCGCTGCCGGGATTGGTCACCGTGATACTGACGACCTTGCCATTGGCCATGTTGGCGACTGCCTGCGCTCCGAAGCCGCCGCCGCCGCTAATCAGCACGCGCGGGGTGTAGGTGAGACCCACGCCAGGGTTGGTGATATTGATGCGGTCAACTGACCCGGTGGCATATCCCGCTGCGCCGGAACCGCTGCCGCCAAAGATATCTACGAGGGGCATGGTTGCGAAGTTCTGGCCGCTGCTGAGAACCTGAATTGAACTGACCACGCCGGTTCCTCCACCAGCCGCGGGCTTGACGCGGATTTGCATGAGCGTACGGGTGTTTGGGCCGTACCCGGTTTGGGTAGTGGGGGTGCCTCCGGAGGAGGTCAGGTCTGGGTGACCGGTATAGTAATCGTAGCGGGGGTCAATCGCGGGGAAGGCGGCCGGAGCGTCATTATAGAGAATGAGCGTCTGGCCGGCAAAGTTGGAGAAATCAACTAAAACATCCGCGCGTTCGGCCGTCCCGACCAGCAGGGAATGATCAGTAACGTTACCGGCGTTGAAGAGGGTCACGTCGTTCTGCCAGTTAATGGGTTGCGGTGGAATAATTGTGGGTTCAGGCAAGAAACCGCCTTCAGTCCCGATTTGTATCCAGTCCGGTCCACGCAGCGCGGGGTCGGGCACGCCGCCCTCACGTCCATCGGTAGACCATTTCTCCGGGAAACCGGGTGTGGCGACCGCAGGAACCATCCTGACTTCAGTACCCCGCCTGCCGTCAACGCTCTCAACTGAAGGGTCGGCCACGTACATATGCAGGTTAAAGAAGCGGTCATCTGCGGCGTTCAGAACGCGGAAGCGCACCACGGTAGGGTCAACCTCGAGGTAAGGGTAGGCCGTGCCGTTAATGGTGGGGGTGTCCATAAAGGCTTCCATGCCCATGGAAGGATGCGGCACGTCCGGGCGTAAGGGCGGTTCACACCATCCCAGGGCGGGGTCGCAGTTAGGGTCATAGTATTCGTTAGGCACTGGAGGGTAAGTAATGCCTGTCGTAGGGGGCCAGAACCAGGGTCCATACTGCCAGCGGCCGTAAGCGGAGACGCCTTCAACGGAAAATGGATTCTGGGCAGGCATGTATACGGAAGAAACCCACAGGTCGCCGGTGTTGGGAGTGCCGGGTGTGGTTCCCCAACTCCAGGTCGGGTCCTGAGCCATAATCGTGGACGCGTCCACAAAGGTCTTATCCTGAAGGACCAGGGGAATTCCGTAACCTGGCAGGATCTGCAGATTACCGGGGTTGACCCCGCTCAGGTTAGTGCCATTGATGAGGTCCTGCTCGATCTGGTCGCTAAGCAGGTAAGCGGCAGCTTCGCCGGCGTAGACGTTCAGGCGGGTGATGCCAAAGGAATGGTCGTGATAGAACATCAAGCGCGCGCTTTGCTGGTTGTTGTAGTAAAACGTGAGCGAGCCATCCCCAGGGTCATTGCTGGCCACGCCTGGGTTGGGGTTGGTGGTGGAGGCTCCAGGGAGGACAGCTCCATTCTCAAACCACATATCCGGTACAAAACTGACGCTAACGCCGCGTGGGTATGGCGTATCTTCGTTGGCAGGCGTGGTCCATTGGTGCGGCGTGCCGTCGGAAATCCAGGGTACAAAGCCACCGTGCAAGTGGACAGTCGCGCGGTTTTGCTTGTACGTCTGGCAAATCATTCCGGGCATCGGCATCATGGGGTCACATTCCATTCCCATTTGGTCAATAGGACCTTCGCCAGCGCCCATGACAGTCGTATCAACCGGCAGGAAGAGGTCTCCTGCTTCGCCGATGGGCAGGCTGTTCGTGAACTTAATTCTGACAGGGACGTCTTTTTGGGCAATAATGGTCGGCCCAAGGTAACGGAATTGGTTTACATTGGGGTCAGCGGAGTTTGTTTGCCGGTAGCCCAGGACTGTGGTGGGCGGCAAATCTGAGTTGAATTGGTGGGTGAACTTCCCAAGTTCAATTTCGTAATAGTCGGAACCCGGAAAAGTGGTGGTATCCGGAACTGCCACAGGCAGAAATTGTCCCAGGTTATTCGCGTTATCCGGACCCAAACCCGGGAGAGAGTCGATGAACTTGCGGATTCCGCCGCTCAGGTCCGCGCTAAGATGCGCAGTAGCGCTTGCTCCGCTGCCGGTCGGGTCTGTAATGGACACGATCGGGGCAGTGTACCCCGTGCCTGGGTTGGTAAGCGAGATGCTGGCGATACCGCCATTGGAAACGATAGCCTCGGCGAGAGCGCCGGAGCCCGTTCCATACACGTCCAGAACTTCCACCACCGGGTTGGTATAAGCGCTGCCGGCGGAGTCTATGGTGATGTAACCAACCGGACCATAGGGCATGGGGGAGTTGGCATAGTTCGGATAGGGACCAAAGTAGTGTGGGATGACTGCATCGAGGGCGTTCTGCGCGCCATTCTCGCCCAGACCCGCCACGCCGGGCAAAATCCCGGCTTTCCGATTTTGTTCAGCTGCCTTTTGAATGTCCCCGGCAGAGACGCGGCCGTCCTTGTAGACCAGGCCGTCCTGGATTATGGGGGGATCAACGGATTGAGCAACGACAGCGGCAACACCATTAAGGGTGTAACCCAACAAAATCCCGATGAGCATCAGGATCTTTCCGAATTTCGTTTTCATAGTTTCTCCTTGAAAACACTATTCAATTGACGACGGATGACGTTTGGTACTGCGGTATCAAGCTCTTGCAATTAACCGCTGGCGTACCCAAGGACAAATAAGTTTGAAATGGACAGAAAGTCAGTAAAACAATACTAATGTTATAGTATTTGGCTTATATTAATTTACCGCCAACACAACCAAAAAGAAATAGCTTGTACAAGGATTCGGAAATTTAATAGCGCCCGGAAAAGCCGCGCCGCCTTAGTTTGCGTAAAAAAACAAACACCAGATTTTCTGGTGTTTGTTTTTTACTCTAATTTACTGTTAGGTATCTGGCGGCCGGGCAAAACTCAGCGTTTGGGCGCGGCACAGAATTTGGTGTCAGGCTTAATATTCCGTGAGCTCTGCCTTTTCGACCATGCCATTCAACACCATTTCGAGCGCCATGGTGTGAACGCAGACCCCGCGGGTTTTGAAAAATGAACAGTCGCACACCCATTTGCCTTGTTCATAATGTACGACGTGGTCGTTGTTATCCCCTTTGAATGTGGCTTGGAAATTGTTTAATGTGATGCGATCTTTCTCTTCGGCGTATCGTTTGGCTTTTTCGATTTTTCCGATCATTCCGCTATCCATACTGTCCTAAGCTCCGTTTCTCTGGAAAATTAAAAGAAAAACACGCGCCAAATACAAAGGCGTGTGTTCCGCTGTGCCAATCCGCTGCAGTTCCTTCGCGCGGACCATACTATTCAGGCTAACTCCTTCATAATAACTATATTATACCTCAAGCTTACCGTTTTTCAGCAAAAAATCCCAGGGAAATGATAAAAAAGGCCGGAACTTTTTAGGTTCCGGCAAGAGCGGCGTGTTTCAGGCGTTGATTGGCTCAACGGGCAGCGCTTCTATGTATCCGCGATAGCCCATCGGCGCAAGTTGGAACCGCGGGGCTGCTTCTGGCGCCCAGCGGTAGCCGTACAGGGTGGGGTCGAAGGTTTTTACGTGCTTCCAGACCTCCTGAATTGCTTCCTCGAACACGCTGTCATCGTACGGTTCACCCTGGAAGACCATCATTTTGCAGGGCGGCAGGTCAATCAGCTCGTAACCATCCGGAACGGCGCCCTGGTAATCCAGCGGGAGCTCTACGCCCTGCACATATTTAGATGTGCCGGCTGGGATTAAGTGCGCTGGCAGCCAAAGACCAACTGGCTCGTACAGAGCCTCTTGGACGCTGCACAGAACGTCCCAGATATCGCATCCGACTTCCTCACAGTAGGCATAGTAATGTTCGGCGTTCCTGGCGCGTTTTAGCAGCAGCTTTCTGGCAGGCCTTTCCACGACCTGAACAAAAATGGTTCGGGTAGTGCTTTCTTGGGTCATTTTGCTTCCTCCTTGTTGTAAAGCGTGATAACTGGCGAGCACTTGGAACGGAATGAAAAGATTCAACGGCCCACCTCGTCTGCGATATTCGCTGGGAGGAAGGCCAAATTGGCGGGTGAAGGCGCGGGTAAAGCCGGCGTGAGAAGAAAAGACAAACTCCAGGGCAACTGTGAGGACGGTATCGCTGCCGTCGCGCAGGATGAGAGCGGCGCGCGAGAGCCTTAAGGCGCGGATATATTCAAAAGGGGTTTTTCCGGTGCGTTCCTTAAAAAGGCGCGCGGCGTGGAAAGGAGAGTAGCCAGCCGCATCCGCCAGGCCGCGCAGGCTGATGGGTTCTTTTAGGTTTGCCTCAATGTAGTCCTGCATGCGCTGGACGGCAAGGAGGTCGGTGGGGTCTTGGTGAGTTGCAAGCATAGCCATATTATAGTGAAGGCTGGGCGCTTTGCTTTGCAGATATTGCGATGTTACCGTGCTAAGGGCAATTTAGCGCAAGTTTGTTTCGCAGTGTTATTGGAAATGTTGGGGAAGCGGGTGCTTAAAACGCTTGGCTGAGCCTGGTATCTTTCTCGAAGACCAGGCCGTCTTCGCCACCGACGTAATACCCACGAACGGTTTTTATCTGCCGGTAGCCAGATTGCTCATAAAGGTGGATTGCGCGCAAATTTGAGGCGCGCACTGTCAGCCGTACAAGCGGCGTGCCGAGGGCGCGCTCACCAGCTGCCAGCAGGCGAGCTCCCAACCCGCGGCCTTGCCAGGCAGGCGTTATCCCGATGGACGAAATCCACCCGACCTTTCCCGACAATTGCTCATATCCGGATAGAAATCCAAGCATTTCTCCCGAGCTGACCATCTTCAAGCGCACCATGCCGGGCTTGATGAGCACCCACAGCGATTCCACCAGCGGCCATACATCTTCGCGCGGAAAGCAGACTTTTTCCAGTCGCCGTTCCGCGGCCAGGTCGCTCAGGCTCGCCCGAAGGATTTGTGGTTCAGCAGTCGCCTCTCCCGCGCCTGGCGGGGGATGAGAGCTCATCGCGGATCCTCCTGCAGGCTGGTAGCCAGAGCTTCCCATTCCGCCAGGAGTGGTTCCAGTTCCTCTTTCAGTTTGTTATAAGCTTCAGCCAGACGCGCCGTCATGATTGGGTCAGTGGGTGGGTTGGCAAGCTTGGCTTCATGCAGCGCGCTTTCGCGTTCCAGCGCGTGGATGCGATTTTCCAGCGCGTCCAGTTTCTTCTGAATCTGCTGACGCTGGTTGCGGCTGAGGGTTTTTCGAACAGCAGGGGCGTTTTCTGCTGGCGCGGCGGTCGGCGTGGGCGTGAGCACAGCAGCTTCCTGCGCGGGCTGCGCGGCAGCGCTTTGGGAGATTTTATACTCGGAGTAGGTACCAGAAAACACCTTCAGCATGCCCGCGTCCGGGTTCATCTCCCAGATTTGGGTAGCCAGCGCGTCTATCAGGTAGCGGTCGTGCGAGACCAGCATAATAGTGCCCGGATAATCCGCGAGAACATTCTGCAGCACTTCCTGGGTGGGTAAATCGAGATGATTTGTGGGCTCGTCCAGCAGCAGCAGGTTGGCGTCGGTCAGCGCCAGTTTGGCCAACGCCAGGCGCCCGCGTTCTCCGCCCGAAAGCGTCTGAACTGCCGAGAAAACTTCTTCCCCGGTGAAGCCGTACTTAGCCAGGTAGTTGCGCGCTTCAGCCGGCAGCATGGCCGGGGCAACCGTGTTTATTTCCTCAATCAGGGTCAGTTCCGGGTTCAACCCTTCGTGCGCCTGGGCAAAATACCCAACCTTCAGGCTGGCGCCTAATTCTATCCGACCCGAGTAGGGAGGAATTTGGTTGAGGATGGTTTTGAGAAAGGTGGTTTTACCAGCGCCGTTAGGTCCGATGACTGCCACGCATTCGCCGCGCTTCAACACAAGGTCAGGCGCTTGAAAGAGCGGATGACCTTCATCTTGATATCCAACCTGCAAGTCGTAGCTGCGCAGCACCAGATCGCCGGAGCGGCCTGCCAGGGCTAACCTGAGGTGCATCGGGCGGATATTTGCTTTGGGCGCGCTCAGGCGCGAGTCTGCCAGCAGTCGTTCCAGCCGGCGCTGCCTTCCGCGCGCCTGGTTGTTGTTTTGAGTGCCCAAAAAGCGGCGGATGTAATCCTCCTGCTTTTCGATGTACTCGTTCTGAGCTTCAAATTCCGCCAGGCGGCGGGTGTAGCGCGCTTCCCGTTGGGTCAGATAGGCGGTGTAATTGCCGCGGTACACTTCCAGGGAAGGCGTCATTTCCCAGACTTGCGAAGCGGTCTGGTCCAGAAAGTAGCGGTCGTGGGAGACGATAATCACCGCGCCGTCCCAGTCCCGCAGCCAGGCTTCCAACCACTCCACCGCGGCGATATCCAGATGGTTGCTGGGCTCATCCAGCAGCAGCAGGTCAGGTTCTTCCAAGAGCAGACGTGCCAGCACGGCCCGAGTGCGCTGCCCGCCGGAAAGTTGGATGAGAGGGCGTTGGTAGTCCGTTTCCAAGAAGCCGAGTCCAGAAAGAGTCTGTTGGATGCGGTTGGAGTAGGTATAACCGCCGCCTTGTTCAAAGCGCGACAGCACAGTTCCATAACGCTGCAGCACGTCGGGCGAGCAGTCGGGGTCTTGCATCTCGCGCTCGAGGATTTTTAATTCGTCTGCCTGGGCGAGCAGCGTCTCGAAAGCCATCAGGCAGTATGACCACAATGTCCCTTCCCGAATGGTGACTGCTTCCTGCGGCAGGTAGCCCAGCGTCAGCCCGCGGGCGCGGTGCACAGAACCGCGCGAAGGCTCTTCCACACCGGCCAAAATGCGCAGCAAGGTGGTCTTGCCGACGCCATTTGGGCCGACAATGGCAACGCGCGCGCGCCGGGGAATCGCAAAAGTGAGATCTTCGAAGATATCGACCGGACCAAAGGATTTGCCGAGATTTTGAGCGCTTAGCACTGACATTGCGCTTGTAGTATACCAGCGATGCCTGGCAGGAGAGCGCTTGAGGGGACGCGACACAGACACGTAATTTGTTCTTTTGACATTTCAGCAGTGTAAGTTTGCGCAAAAAGAGCAGGCTGACACAACAAACATACGGCTCGGGTCAGGGATGGTAAAATCTGGGTATGAAATTGAAACGTTGGCACATCTGGCTTGGGGTGGCAATCAGCGCGGTCTTTCTGTATCTGGCTTTCCGTAAAGTAGACTTTTCCCTGGTTTGGCAGTACCTGCAACAGGCGCAGTGGTCCTGGGTGCTGTTAGGGCTTGTGTTCTACTTTTTCGGCGTATTGCTGCGCGCCTGGCGCTGGCAGGTGCTGCTAAACCCGCTCAAGCGCTTGCCAATCCGGCGGCTTTTTCCGGTTGTGGCCATTGGCTACATGGGCAATAACGTCTATCCAGCCCGCGCCGGCGAAGTGCTGCGTTCGGTTCTGCTTAAATCCAAGGACCAGGTGGATATCTCTGGCAGTTTGGCGACCATTGTGGTTGAGCGCTTGTTTGACGCGATTGTGATTCTGGGCTTGGTGCTCTTGAATCTGCGCCAGCTCACAGCCATGCCCGCAGCAGCGGAATGGGTTGGCAGCATCCAAAAAGGCGCGCTGATTGGCAGCGCGGTGTTCCTGCTGCTGCTGCTCATTTTCCTTGGCATGGTGTTCTTTCCGGCACAGACCCAAAAAATAAGCGGCTGGATCATCAACCGTTTGGTGCCATCCCGACTGCGCGCCTCTCTGAACGGAATTGTCGCGCGCTTCATCAACGGGCTTTCCAGTCTGCGCTCGCCATTGGAAACGCTGAAAGTGCTGCTGCTCTCAATCGCCATCTGGACCTGCGAGACAGGCCTGTATTGGGGCGTGATGCGCGCGTTGGGCATGGACCTGAACTTTATGACCCTGATGCTTCTGAACGGCGTCGTAAATCTTGTGCTGCTCGTACCGGCAGCCCCAGGCGGGCTGGGGACGTTTGACGCGGCTTGCAAGGCTATGTTGGAGCTTTTTGGGATTGGCTCAGAGCTGGCGTTGGGGTACACACTGCTGCTGCGGGCGGCGCTGTGGGTGCCAATTACAATCCTGGGCGCGCTCTTCTTCTTACGGGAGGGCTTTACGCTGAGCACCGACGTGGTCAGTCTTAAAGAGCAATATTCGAATGAAAATACACCGCACGCAGGCGCAGACGCGCCTGCTGATGCGCAAGAGGAATCAACAGACTTATGAGTGAACCTATTCGTAAACAGAACATTGCGGTCATTGGGGCGGGAATAGGCGGATTGAGTGCCGCTTATGACCTGGTGAAGGCAGGCAAAAACGTCACCATTTTTGAATCCTCTGATCATCCCGGCGGACTGGCAGCCGGCTTTAAGGAGCCGCATTGGGATTGGTCCGTTGAGCGCTTTTATCACCATTGGTTCACATCCGATAAACACATGCGCGGGTTGATCGCGGAACTCGGCTGGTCCGACCAGGTCATTTTCCCCAAGCCTGTGAGTGTGATGTATTTCCAGGGCAAGTTCTATCCCTTTGATTCCATCACAGCCGCGCTGCTCTACCCCGGGCTGGGTTGGGGAGTTAATAAAATCCGCTTTGGCCTGGTAGGGTTGTATCTGCGCCTCACAAAGCAGTGGCAGAACTTGGAAAAGACCACCACCGACGCCTGGATGCGCGCTAAAGCTGGGAATAAAGTGTACGAGAGCATGTGGCAGCCGATGATGATCGGGAAATTTGGCGAGCGTTATGCCAAGCAAGTGAATATGGCCTGGATGTGGGCGCGCTTGCATTCGCGCAGCACGCGACTGGGCACATTTATCGGCGGGTTCCAGGCGTTCGCGGATAAGTTCGCGGCGCGGTTGGAAGAACTGGGCGCTGCCATCTTCTACAAGACCGGCGCGCAAAGTATTGAGCAGACGGAAAACGGCAAGGTGCTGCTGCGCCTGGCTGGCCGGGAACCCCAGGAATTTGACCAGGTTTTAGTCACGCTTTCACCGGGGATTATGGCCAAGCTCACTCCCGGGCTGCCGCAGGACTACCTGGCGGGTCTGCTAAACCTGAAAAGCATGGGCGCGGTGGTGATGACGCTCTCTCTTAAGCACGCGCTTTCCCCGCAGGGCTACTACTGGTACAACATACCCAAACAGGTAGGTTTTCCTTTCCTCTCTCTGGTGGAGCATACCAACTTCCTCAAGCCAGAATACTTTGGCGGCGACCATATTTTGTATATTGGTGATTACCTGGAAGTAGACCATCCGAATTTCCAGAAGAGCGATGAGGAGCTTACCGCGGAGTTCCTGCCGCATCTCTCGCGTATCAACCCGGAATTCACACCAGATTGGGTTAAAAAAGTGTGGGTCTCGAAGACGCCCTATGCCCAGCCAATTCCCCTGGTGAACCACTCGAAAAATATCCCGTCCATTAAGACGCCTGTTCCGGGTGTGTATTTTGCCAGCATGAGCCAGGTGTACCCTTGGGACCGCGGAACGAACTTTGCGGTTGAAATCGGTCGGCGCGCGGCAAGGCTGATGCTTGAGGAATATCAGGGTTCTGGCGCGTAGCCGAGCCAGCGCTTAAGCTCTGATTCCTAATCGGGAATCACTATCCCGAAAAACCACCTTGTTTATTCCGGAAATCCAGGATTTAAATATACCTAATTATAGGTATTAATTAGACAAACCGCTAACAACCCCCTATATATAGGGGGTTGTTAATGCGAGTACTCCTTGCATTTGGGGGAAGCTTTTTTGCTTGTCCACCGAATGGAATTTATAGGAGTCTTTGATAAATTTTAAGATTAGGGAATCTTAAAGAATTGCCAACTTTTAAGCTGCGGCGCGCCTAAGCGCCTTGAATGCCTGGGGTGTGGATGTTAGAATCGGGCTACCGAACTGAAGAACAGCAACATATACATAGTTCTCACAGCGGATCCTTATTATCGGGATAATAGCGATTCGCTTATTGAATTGTTGTTCCGTTCAAAAAAACCCCGTTGAAAAGGCGGGGAATCAGGAGAAACGCGATGAACGCACAGCAGGCGTGGCAGGCAGCGCAGGGACAATTGCAAATGGAGCTCTCCAAAGCGACTTACGATACCTGGGTGAAACAAACTCAGCTTATTCGTTATGATGAGGTCGCCGGAATCTTTCATTTGGGCGCTTCTAACGCCTACGCCTGTGATTGGTTGGAAAGCCGACTGAAAGCGACTTTGATAAATAAATTAAGCGGGATGATGGCGCGTCCAATAGAAATTACCTTCACAGTATGGGCCGCGCAGGTTGTGGAACAGCCTTCTGAGGAAATAGTTATACCCGTCAGGCCAGAAGAACCCGCCAGAGATGGTTTCGAAACCCACCTTGCTCCCAAATACCGCTTCGATAATTTTGTGGTTGGCCCAAATAACCGCCTGGCTCATGCCGCCAGCCTGGCCGTAGCCGAACACCCAGCCCGCGCCTATAATCCGCTGTTCCTGTACGGCGGCGTCGGCTTGGGAAAGACGCATATCCTGCACGCTATCGGCAATGCCGTGTTACAGCAGGGCCTGCAGGTGCTCTACGTTTCGTCCGAGGAATTCACAAACGACCTTGTCAATGCTATCCGCACCAAAACCACCGCCGCTTTCCGTGAGAAATACCGCCAGGTGGACGTGCTTCTGATCGACGATATCCAGTTTATTTCCGGTAAAGAATCCACCCAGGAAGAGTTTTTTCACACTTTCAACACCCTGCACGGGCAGGATAAGCAGATTGTCATGACCTCTGACCGCGCGCCCAAGGCGATGAGCACGCTGGAGGAACGGTTGCGCTCGCGCTTTGAGTGGGGTCTGACGGTGGATATCCAGCCCCCGGACTACGAAACGCGCCTGGCAATCCTGCGCACAAAAGCAGAAAAAGCTAACCGCGAGGTTCCGACCGAAATCATGGAAATGATTGCGCGCGAAGTGCAGGCAAATATCCGCGAATTGGAAGGCGCCTGGAATCGCGTACTGGCATACGCGGATTTGAGTGGTGAGAAGCTGACCCTGCAGCTGGCAAACAATGCGATGGTCGATATTCTTCCGCAGCGTGGTGAGCTTGCGCCTAAGGACGTCATCAGCACTGTCTCCAAATTCTTTGGGATTTCTTCCGACCGCATTCTCAGCAAAGACCGCTCCAAAGATGTCGCCCTCCCGCGCCAAGTGGCAATGTACCTGATGCGCGAATTGGGCGGCGTCTCGCTGCCAAAGATTGGCGAGGAGCTGGGCGGCAGGGACCATACTACCGTGATGTATGCCTGCGATAAGGTGGCGGATATGATTGAAACGGACGACCGCGTGCGCCGACAGGTGCTGCAGCTGCGCGAACAGCTGATTGGGTAAAGAGGCTTAGCGAGGGCAGTGCCCTGCGGAAACTAGAAGTGGCCTAAGGGGGAAGGCTAAAAGACCCTCTTCCGCCCTGCGGGCACTAAAGGGGGCCCCAAGGGAAGGCTAAAAGACCCTC
>JAGOML010000022.1:11575-18906 GCA_017993575.1 Anaerolineaceae bacterium
ACCCTCTTCCGCCCTGCGGGCAGCTTCCTTCGATGAAGAGACTGGAAGATACTCAGACGTCCGTCAAATCCTCAATCACCGAGTCGCTGACTGGCTCCAACTCGCCCCAGTTGCTTCCCGTGCGCGCTTCCGTCAGCAGGGGCACGTCCAGTGGCATGGTGTGCTCCATCACGCCTTTGGCAGTGGCAATGGTTTCAGCAACTTCCCTCTCGGGCACTTCGAAAATCAGTTCATCGTGCACCTGCAGCAGCATGCAGCCGTTCAGGCGCGCTTGCTCGAAAGCATCCGGCAGCGCTATCATTGCCAGTTTGATGATATCCGCCGCTGTTCCTTGAATGGGCGCGTTGATGGCTTCCCGTTCCTCCCGCTGGCGCATGGCGTAATTGGTGCCGGTCTGAAGATTGGGGAAATAACGGCGCCGTCCGAGCAATGTTTCCACGTAGCCTTGTTTGGCTGCCAGCACGCGCGTATTATCCAACCAGGTTTTCACCTTCGGGAAATGGTCAAAGTAGGCTTTGATGTAGTTTTCGGCTTCCGCCAATGTGAGGTCGGTCGCGCGGGTCAGACCAAACGCGCTCATACCGTAGATGAGGCCGAAGTTGATAGCTTTGGCGTGCCGGCGCTGGTTCTTTTCCACCTTTTCAAGCGGGATATTGTAAATCGCGGCGGCGGTGGCAGCATGAATATCCTGCCCCTGTCGGAAGGCTTCCAACATTGCCTCGTCCTGCGAGATGTGCGCCATGATGCGCAGCTCTATCTGGGAATAGTCGATTGAGAGCAGCCTGGTGCCCGGCGCGGCAATGAAGCCCTGTCGAACCCGCCGCCCTAAATCCGTGCGCGTGGGGATATTCTGCAAATTCGGATTCTGCGAAGCTACCCGCCCGGTGACTGTGCCGGTCTGATTGAACGAGGTGTGAATTCTGCCGGTTTTGGGGTTTACCTGCAGCGGGAGCGCGTCCACGTAGGTGGATTTCAGCTTGGTTAGCTCGCGGTATTGCAAGATTTCGTCAATCACGGGGTGCTGACCGCGCATTTCTTCCAGCACGCCAGCGGCGGTGGAAAGCTTGCCCGCGCTGGTCTTGCGCGAACGGTCGGGTGATTCCAATCCCAGGCGCTTAAAGAGCATATCCGAGAGCTGCTGGGTGGAATTGATGTTGAAATTCTCACCCACGCGGGTGTAGATGGAATCTTCAATACGGCGAATCTGGTCGTTTAATTCCCGCGCGAAGTCTGTAAACATAGCGGTATCCAGCAGGATGCCTTTTTGTTCCATATCCGCAAGCACTGGAATCAATTTCACTTCCAGGTCGCGGTTCAAGCCTTCTGCCTGATGAGTGGTCAGGTCAGCCGATAGAGGCTCAACCAGGCGCAGGGTCATCACGGCATCAGCGGCCGCGTAGGGGGCAGCTTTTTCAATCGGTACCTCGGCCATGCTCTTCTGGTTTTTCCCTGTGCCGATCAATTCCTCAATGCGCGTCATTTCCGCGCCCAGGCGCACCCAGGCCAGGTTCTTGAGCCCCAGATTACGGGAATCTGGATTAATCAGCCACTCCGCGATCATGGTGTCGAAAGCGATGGGCGATACCTGATAGCCGGCTTGTTCCAGACAAATCAGGTCATACTTGCTGTTGTGCCCCACTTTGCTGATTTTGGGGTTCTCAAGCAAGGGCTGCAGCGCCTGAAATACCCTGTCGCGCGAGAGCTGCTTACCTTGCTTGTGCCCCAGCGGGATGTAAAACGCGCGGGAGGGCTCAGCTGCCAGTGAAATCCCTACCAGCTCCGCTTGCATCGGGTCGGTTCCTGTGGTTTCAGTATCAAAAGCGATTTGCTTGGCGCGGGAAAGTTCCGCTATGCAGGTCCGTAACTCTTCTTCACTATCGACCAACACCGTCGTCCAGTCCCCACTGCTCACCAACTCCAGCGCTGGGGTGGAATCCTCCGCGAACAGGCTTTGCTGCGTGGCTCCGTCCAGGCTGGGGCGTATTTTTCTCACCAGGGCGTGCAGGCGCTGAGTGAGGGTTCGGAATTCCAGCTGGCGGAATAGGTCTTCCACGGCAGCAGGGTTAAAGCGGTCCGCTTCCGCATGCGTCAGGTCAAAGCGCAGTTTCAGGTCGGTGCGGATACGCGCCAGGTTTTGGCTGAGATAGGCATCCTGCTTGCCGGCCTCGAGCGCGGCGCCTGCCCGTCCGCTGATTTCACTCAAATGCTCATAGATGCTGTCCAGCGTGCCGTACTTTGCCAGCAGACTTACGGCGGTTTTTTCGCCGATGCCTTTCACGCCGGGAATATTATCCGAGGGGTCCCCTACCAGCGCCTTGTAATCGACGACTTGTTCAGGCAGGACGCCGAGCTTGCGTTGGACATCTTCCGGAAAGTAGTCTTCGCTGGTGTTGGTTTTGCTGTTGGGGAGGGAAACTACCACGCGGTTGGTCACCAACTGCAGCAGGTCGCGGTCTCCGGTGATTATCTTAACGCCCAGCCCTTCTTCCCGCGCCGCCCAGACTGCCAGGCTGCCGATGACGTCATCCGCTTCGTAGTTTTCCAATTCCAGCCGGGGAATATTGAAGGCGTCCACCATCTCGCGGATGCGCTCCACCTGCCCGCGCAGGTCTTCGGGCATTTTGGCGCGAGTGCCCTTGTATTCCGTATAGAGGTCGTGTCGGAAGGTGCGGCCGGTATCGAAAGAGACAGCCAGATAGTCGGGTTGGTCCTGTTCCAGGATGCGCAGCAGGGTGCTGGCGAAGCCGAACACGCCAGCGGTTGGCTCGCCCGTGCTGGTTGCCCAACGGGCGGTGCCGCCGGAAGTGAGCGCGAAGTAGGAACGGTAGGCCAACGCGTGGCCGTCCAGAAGGTAGAGAATTTTTGGCATGATGACCTCGTTTCTTCAGACAGGCAAGGGCGCGTTTGTTTAGGCGTGAAAAACCGCGCTTTTAAAGGATTAGAAAATTTGCATCCAACCGTCCGCATCAAGCGCCTCATCTGGCAGCCTTGGTGGAACGGAGTGTATACCGTGTGTTTCCTCGCTCTCGGGCAGCGGCGCAAAAAGCGCGTCCTGCCAATTTTGAGCGTTTAGAGAGCCATTCTTGCGGGGTTTCAGGCTGGTCAGGTCAGTCAAATCCGGAGCGTTAAGCATATTTGCCAGTTTGGAAAAGGTCGTGAGAATCTCCTCAAAACTGGTCTCCGTTGGGAATAAAAGACTGACAGCCTGGTTGCCATTCAGAGCGCTGCTGACTAACAGCAGCCTGCGGCCATCCAAATCCATCAGGTGGTATTCACCGATCGCGCCCGGGATTTGGGATTGATTAGTTTCGAGGAAGCGGATTATCCGGGCGGTATGGGCGCGCAATTCGGGATGAACAGAGGAATTGACCCGGCGGTTTGCCGCGATAAAGACCCCAGCCGCAGCGCTGGTCGGTAAAAAATGGGCAAGAAGGGAATCAAGATCCTGCGGCACAAATATACAGCCTAAAAAAGGGGCTCTCCTTAGTAAAAATAGTTTAGCATGCCTTCAGGGCAGGCGCAAGCAGGCATGCCAAAGTTCTACGCTTGGATTTTCCGCTGTTTCTCCATTTATAATAATTCCAGAAACACGCAAGAAAAGGAGCAACATGGAAGTTTTCGATGTCGTTGTGGTTGGCGCGGGGCCGGGCGGCTACGTGAGCGCAATCAGAGCCGCGCAGTTGGGTCTTAAGACCGCGCTGGTTGAACAAAAAGCGCTGGGCGGCGTGTGCCTGAACATCGGCTGCATACCTTCCAAGGCGCTTCTGCGCAACGCTGAACTGGCCTACCTGCTGCGCGTTAATGCGGAGGCCTACGGTATTCATGTGGACAACCTGAGCCTGGATTACGGCGCGGCATATAAGCGCAGCCGCCAGGTTTCGCAGCGGCTGACCAAAGGCGTGGGTTTTTTGATGAAAAAACACGGCATCAGCGTTTATTCTGGCCGCGGTTTTTTGCTCAGCCCATCAGAGGTGCGCGTGGACGCCAGTGATGGGGGCAGCCAGACACTAAGCGCCAAGAACATCATTCTGGCCACTGGGGCGCATCCTGTGGTGGTGCCCGGGATGGAACCGGATGGCGAGAAAATCCTTGATTACGCGCACGCGATCATGCTAGAAAAGCTGCCAAAATCAGCGCTTATTATCGGAGGCGGCGCGATTGGCGTTGAATTTGCCACCATTTGGAGCGCGTACGGCACGGATGTCCATCTGGTTGAGATGCTCCCACACATCCTGCCGGCGGAAGATGATGAAGCGGCCGCCGAACTTACTAAAGCCTTTGCCAAGCGTGGCGTGCAGGTTCACGCGGGAACCAAAGTTGTTTCTGTTGAAAAAAATGAAAGTGGAACACGCGTGATGCTGGTCAATGAGGTTGGTGAGCAGAGCGTGGACACGGAGCTGACCCTGGTTGCGGTTGGGTTTAAACCCAACTCTAAGGACCTGGGGCTTGAACAATTGGGGGTGCAGCTGGACCAACGCGGCTTCGTGACCGTGGATGGGCAAATGCGGACCAACGTCCCCGGCATCCGCGCGATTGGGGACCTGACCGGCAAGCTGCTGCTGGCGCACACTGCTTCTACCATGGGGACCATCTGCGCGGAAAGCATTGCCGGGCTGCCCACACGCGAGCTGGATTACCGCATGATTCCGCGGGCAACTTATAGCCAGCCGCAGGTGGCATCCTTCGGATATTCCGAAGCACAGGCGGTTCAGGCAGGCTTTCAGGTGCGCGTAGGTAAGTTTCCCTTCCAGGCGAATGGTAAAGCGCTGGGTTACGGCGAGTACGGTGGGTATGTGAAGCTGATAACCAACGCGGAGGACGGTCAGATCCTCGGGGCTTCCATCGTCGGGCCGGACGCGGCAGAACTGCTGCCTGAGCTGACGCTGGCGCAAGCCAATAAACTGCCCGCCAGCGCGATTGCGGCGAATATTCACGCTCACCCGACCTTAAGCGAGGCTGTGCTGGAAGCCGCGGAAGCGGCTTTGGGTCACGCAATTCATATTTAAGACTGGAAATCAAGAACGCGCGTGAGACATCCCCATCCGAGGGGACGTCTTACATTAATTGAGAGGCGGGTTGGGTGGCAAGGCACAGCAGACTTTTTATTAATAATTGTTACTTAGCTTAAGATGAATATGCTATACTTTATCTATCGGAGTTGAGCTGGTCGAAAAAACCAGACAGTTCAACATCCGGAAACGCGGCGGCAGCCGTGCGGTTTCTCTGCCTTGGATATGCGCGCAATGCCGCACGCGGGCTGCTCCTGGTTTTATTTTGGTCAGTCGGGGTCTCTTATGCTTGAAGGGATGAGTAATGTAGATCTGCTCGCGCTTGGCGTTGTGCTGCTGGCGCTGCTCAGCCTCGGACTGAACCTGTTCATCCATCGAAAACAACCCTACCGACATTTAAAGAAAAATGAAGCGCTGGTGGACGCGGAAAAGTTGATGCACGCGGCCGCTGAGAAGGGGCTGCGGCTCACCATTGGTTTGGGCGCAAACCCGAACAACAGCGCGCCCGCGCCGGCAAATCTGGCCGGGCTGCCCGTGCTGCGCTTGATGTCCAGACGCTCAGTTTTTAACGACCGACCGGCGCAAGCGCTGGCAGGCGATGGGTCTTTAGCCGCGCTCAGCCAGCTGATTGTGCGCGGAAAATATCAAAACGCGCTCGCGACTGAGTTGTTTAAACCGGATTTTGGTTTGCTGGCAGGTGCTACCCCCTATGCCTACCTGGCTGGTCTGCTCCCCGAAGTAAATTTCCGCGCCAACGCCGGCGTCTTTCTGATTGGCAGCCATCGACCCGAGAGCTTTTTAGCCGCGAATCTGGCTGACCAAAAAGGGATCCCGCTAGTAGCTGGCAGCGATGAGCTCTGTACTCAGGCAGTCTTGCTTGCCACGAACGCCGGCCTTTGCCTGGGGGAGGACGCGCTCAATGCCGGAGCATCCCTGGAGACAGACGCAAGCGCGGCGGCCGCCGTGCGCGCGCAGGATTGGCTGCGTGTGCTGGCCGCGCTTGGCTTGCTGGCCGGCGTGCTCTTAAAACTGCTGGGGGTGTGGCAGTGAGAAAGACAATCCCAATCGTGGTTGCCGCTTTGGCGGCTGGGTTTGTTCTCGCGGCGCTTATTTTGCGGCAGCAGCTAGGCGGCTGGTTGGACCTGGTTCTTAATTGGGCAATAATCATTGCCTCAGCCGCGCTGCTTGTGGCAGTCGCCGCCCTGATTCTGACGCATTTGCGCCACATCATTCGCGGTCAGCGCGGCTTCATCTACAGCATTATCCTCATCAGCGCCTTTTTGGTCAGCTTTGTGGGCGCGCTGGTGCTTGGGCTGGATAATACTGCCTATTTGCGCTGGGTGGCTGCCATTCAGCTGCCATTGGAGACAAGTTTGCTTGGTTTGGCAGCGCTTGTGATGACCGGCGCCGCTCTGCAAATCTTTCGCAGCCGCGGCTGGTCTCTCCTGACAATTTCCTTTGGCATCAGCGCGCTGGTTTTTTTGGTTATCTCCCTTGGGCTGCTGCAAGCGTTGAACATCCCTCTGTTAACCACCATCATCGCGTATCTGCAGCGTTTGCCTCTGATTGGCGCGCGCGGATTGCTGATTGGCATAGGCATTGGCGCGCTGATGACGGGTCTGCGGGTGATGCTTGGCCTGGAAAAGGGCTGGGGTGAATAAATGAGCGCGGAAATGATCCTCTGTCCGCACTGTGGAAAAGAAAACCTGCCAGTAGCCACGCGCTGCGTTCACTGCGGCGAAGATCTGGAAGACCTTTTCAGGATTGAGGGGACTGATCCGGACGCAGGGCTGCCAGAAGAGCAAGATATCTCTGTTTCTGACCTGCTTCAGGCTTTCAGGCAGGAGGACGACAGCCAGGCTGAAAAGCCCAGGCCGGTTATTTCCATCGGGAAGACCCCTGAGCCTGCCGCCTCTGAGGAGACACAATCTGTAACTCCCGAAGGCGAGGATGAGCAAACGCCTGAGTGGCTGGCGCGTATCCGCAAACGCGCTTTGCAGGAAGAAGATGCCGCTGGCGAGCTCTCGCGAAAAATAAACGCAATGGAAGCTTCCCGCGCTGAAGAACACCAGGGGCGCGTGGACGAGGAGTTCGCCAACTGGATTGCCCGCATCCGGGAAAACGCCCGCAGAGAAAACTTGCTGGCCGCCAAGCCCGCGGAACCAAGCCCTGAAAGTGAGGAAGGCGTGCCGGAATGGCTGCGCAAAGTACGCGAGCTGCAGCCTCAAGACGCGGAGCAAGATCAACCCAGCGAGGAAACAATTGCAGGCTTTTCCATAGAAGCATCTGCGCAAGAAGCGGAACAGGGCGATGAACCCGCGC
>JAGOML010000022.1:19006-26339 GCA_017993575.1 Anaerolineaceae bacterium
CGATGAACCCGCGCTGGAGCAGTCGGAACCAGCTGAAGCCCTGGCGGCTAACCCGCAGGAGGAGTCTGAGCCAGGCGCAGTGCCCGAACTTGAAAGCGAGAGCGCTGAGCTTGTCTTGCATCCTGACGAGGAAGCCAGCCCAGATGCCCGGGCAGATGAGGAACCCTCTGAAGGTCCCAAAACCCCAGAGCTCGAACCTGTTTTGGAAGAATTGGGGCTGACTGCAGAAGTTGGCGCGCTGGACCTGGAAGAAAAACCAAGCTCAAGCGAAGAACTCTCCGCAGATTTGCTGCTTCTGCGCAAACAAAAAGAAAACGCGCAGATGCTGATGACCCTGATTGGCGAGGAAGGCAAAGGCCTTCCGCCGGCTAAAACCGCGAGGGAAGCTTCAAAAGGCTGGTATCGCTTCATCCTGGGTGCGTTTCTGTTGCTCGTGTTGGCCGCTGTGATTGTGTTCGTGCCAGAAGCCAGGCCAATCAAATTTGAAAACCCCACGCCGGCCGTCGCCCTGAAAGACGCGCTCAATGCGCTGGAAAGCGGTGACACGGTGCTCGTTGTACAGGAATATCAGGCGGCCACCAGCGCCGAGATGGAGCAAATGAGCGCGCCGGTGCTGCGCGCGCTTGAGGAGCGCGGGGTCAAGCTGCAATTCCTGACCACCCATCCCAACGGATTGTGGCTGAGCGCGAATTTGATGGACGCAGCCGATATTCCCGCGCGGGAGATTAGCTACCTGGCAGGCGGCAGACTGGGCGTGTTGGCAGCTGCTCTGCAGCTTGATGAAAGCAGCGCCGCGGTTCCGGGAGCGTTGGAAAACCTGGAAAACTACACGCTCATTCTGCTGCTGGAAGATTCCCAGGCCGATATTCAAAATTGGATTGAGCAAGCCGGACCCTGGTTGAAAGCAGGCAAGCTGGGAATATTGGCAAGCAGCCAAAACGCCGCTTTATTGCTTCCTTATTATGATGCTGGTCAACTGGCAGGTTACGCGGCTGGGACTATGGAAGGACGCGTCCTGGCAGACGCGCTGGACGCTCCCACAGCGGGCGCTCCCTCCCGGGCATACCAGGCGGGCTTGCTGGTGATGATTGCCGTGCTCTTGCTGGGCATGATTATCAAAGCGGAGGCTGACTCGAACGCCCGCTATCAAAAGGAGCCGGAAGCATGAACCCGATGGACATTGTTCTTGGCGTCATTGGAATCGCGCTCTCTGTGATGATTTTCAGCTATCTGTTAGGCGATAACTTTTTCTTTCGGGTGGCGCTCTACATCCTGGTTGGAGTTTCCTCCGGTTACGCTGCCGCAGTACTTGTTCTGAAGGTGATTATTCCACGCCTGATTGAGCCTTTGCGGGAAAGCGGAACAGACGCGTTTTGGCTTGGGCTGGTGCCGCTTGCCTTGTGCCTGCTGCTGGCGCTGATGCTCGTGCCGCGCACGGTGAAAGCGGGAACCCTGCCTTTGGCATTTCTTGCTGGTACAGCGGCGGCAATAGGCGTTGCGGGTATTTCCCGCGGGACCCTCGCGCCGCAGTTGCTTGCAATCGTTAACCGCTTCAGCCCGGACCTGCTGCGCGAAAACGCGGTCGCGGATTGGGGTGGAATTGTGGAAGCGTTTTTCATCCTATTTGGCGTGATTTCGGTATTGTTCTATTTTCATCACCGCCTTAGCAGAAGAAGTGCCGACGCGCAGCGTCCGCTCTTGGTGGAAGGTATTTCTGGCGTGGGGCAGGTGTTTCTGGGTATCAGTTTTGGGATGCTCTTCGTGGGATTTTACAGCGCGGCGCTGACCGCGCTTATCGCGCGGATAGTCTGGCTGAAAGAATTTATTGTCGCCCTTTTGGCTGGATAGAGGAAAACTAAGGAATGGAAAACCGCAGATACTTGAGCGTGGATATCGGATCGCAAAACACGCGCGCGTGGCTTTTTGAGCCGCGTGAGGACGGCTTCGCGCTTGTCTGCAGCGCCGCCAGCGAAACAAGCGCGGCGGTGGGGCAGGATATCCGTACTGGGGTAAACCTCGCGCTCGAGCAGTTGCAGGAAAAGGCAGGCTTGCGCTTGCTTGACCTTAAGCACAAGCTTATCCGCGGCGAGGAAGGCGTTGAGGCCTGTGGGCTCAGTTTATCCGCGGGGAAAGCTATCCGAACGGTTTTGATTGGCGTTTCTGACACCTACTCTCTCGCCGCGCTTCGCAGGCTGGTCAGCTTGTTCTACACCGATGTGGTGCTGGAAATTGACCTGCAGGACGATCTGAATGCTACCGCCCAGTTGGAGAAGCTGATTAACGCGAACGCGGACCTGTTTGTGGCTTCCGGAGGTGTAAATGAGGGCGCGTTCCGGCCGGTGCGGGCTGCTTTGGATAACCTGCGCATTGTCTACCAAAGCCTTCCCAGGCTCATCCGGCCTCAGCTTGTTTACGCGGGGAATGAAGCTTTATCCGAGTACGCTCGCGAAGAACTTGATGCGGGTGAGGATTTTCACAGCGCCTTGAATGTGCAGGCGCGCATCGACACGGAATCACTATCAGCCGGCTGGCCGGCGATGCTAAGCGCGTTCAGCCGTTTGCGCAGACAGCAGCTGACAGGTTTGACGGAATTGGAACATGAGTGGAACTGCGCCGCCCTGCCCAGCGCTTTTGCCGCCAGCCGAATTGTGCGCTTGATTGACCGCATGAACCCTGAAGGCAAGGGGGCTATGGCTCTGGATGTGGGCTGCAATTCCACGATTGTGATTGCCTCCCGCGGCAGTGACTTTATCGGCGCGATCAGTCATCCCCCAATTTCAAATCAAATTGGCAAAGAAACCAGCCGCTACGCAACGCTCCCCATCGACGCGCGCACTGCTGCGACCTATATGCTTAATAAAAAATTGCACCAAGCTTTCTTACCCGCTACTCTGGAAGACCTGGCGGTTGAACAAGCCTGGACGCGCGTGCGCTTGCAAGACGCGCTGCGCCGCACCCGGGAATTATTCCCCTGGTTCGCGTATGACCCTGAGCTGGGCTTGTTGGAACCCTACGAACCCGTTTTGCTCTCGGGTGAGAGCCTGGTGCGCGTTCCCGCGGCGCAGCAAACACTGCTGATGGCTTTGGACGGCTTGCGGCCGCACGGAATCACCACCTTCGCGATGGATAAAGACCAACTGCTGGCAGGTTTGGGCAGCCTTGCGGATAAAGAACCCTTGCTGCCTGTCCAACTGATTGATTCAGGCGTGTTCGCGAATCTGGGGACTGTCATTTGCGCGGATGCCCCGGAGCGGGCCGCAAAGCGCGTTCTGACATTGGAAATTGACCGCGGTGAAAGCGCGCGAGAAACTTTGGATGTGCGCAAAGGCGAAATTAAGCGCGTAGAAACCACGCCATCCAGCCGTACCCGCATTTACCTCTCTCCAGGAGAATTAACCGATGTCGGCATGGGACTGCCCGGACTGGGCGGATGGGTTACAGTTCCTGACTCTGAGCTGGGCACCGTGGTGGACGCGCGCGGCAGACCCCTGGAACTCCCTGATGAGATGAACAAACGCAGCGAAGCTTTTTATAACTGGCTTTGGGAGTTAGGCGGTTAGGGATGGCGACAGAGATCCTTTCAATAGCCTGCGATCAACAAATTCTGCGGACTTACGCCCTGCCTTTCGCGGGAAGCGTGTTGGTACGCACTGGTCAGGAAGTGGCTGCGGGTGAACCGATCGCGGAAATCAAAATGCCGGAACGATATCAGGTTTTTGATGTAGTCAATGGATTAAAAATAAACCCGAAAAACATTGACCGCCACATTGAAAAACTGGTGGGCGAGCCTGTCAAAGCTGGCGATGTGGTGGCGCAAAAGACGGGGCTCATTTCCCGCATTTTTCGAGCCTCGCAAGATGGCATGGTTGTAGCTGTTCGGGACGGCAGAATAACCTTAGCATTAGGCGAAAAGAAACTGCAGGTTCTGGCGACGTATCCCGGCACCGTGGTGGAAATTATCCCCGAGCGGGGGGCGGTTGTGGCAGTGCAGGGGCTGCTGCTGCAGGGCGTTTGGGGCAATGGTTTGAATAGTTCCGGGGAATTGCTCATCCTAAGCTCTGATGAACTGCCTGCTGATAAGAAACAGCTCTCTGCTGACCTGCAGGGCAAGATTGCCGCTGTGCAGCACATAGCCGACCAGGCAGCCTTTAACAACCTGCTCAACCGAAAACCCGCCGGATTGGTGCTTGGCTCGGTCATGCCGGAAGTGCTGCCAGCGCTTCAAAACGCGCCGCTGCCCGTGATGGTTTTAGTCGGTTATGGGGAATTTCAAATAGACGCGCTCAGCGCGGCGATGTTGAAGCAGATGGAAAGCCAACTGGTTTACCTCAACGCGAATGAGCCAGATCCTTCGGAGCATAGTCGGCCGGACCTCATCCTGCCTGGAAAAGCGCAGGTCTCACCGGGATTATTCCATGAAGAGCTGCATCTTGAGGTTGGCAAGCACGTGAGGCTGCTAGGAAAACCTTACACCGGCAGCACAGGTGAGATTGTGGAACTCCCTGAGGAACCCGAAAAATTTGCCAGCGGATTAGTCATGCGGGCAGTTGTTGTGCGGCGGGAGGATGAACAGATTATCCGCATCCCGCGTGAAAATGTTGAACTGATTTTGGAATAAGCCCGCTATTTTGGCGGGGTGGCTGTCATCAAAAACCGCGCGGAGACCCAACCGATTTTCCCATCTTGCAGCCTCACTTTTTCCCAAACAACTCCATCTTTCTGCTCAGTCTCTCCCAACAACACAATTTCAGTCAGGTCATTCAGATAGGTGATGACGCTGGCTGAGCTGCCGGGTTCGGAGCGCACAATCACACCAGAATCCGAGCGGATAAGGGCGCTGACGAGCGTCGGGGTGGGCGTTATGCTGGGTAAAGCGGTCACAACCGGGTTCTGAACCGCGGATGTAGGGGCTGGCAGCGTGGCGGTAGGGGGCAGGGGCGTTTGGGTCGGCTGCAGAACGACCCCCGGCTGCGTTGGGGTGCCCACAGGAGGCGGCGTGGTATTCAAGGCTGTGGCTTGCCTAAGGTGGTGTTGGGTGGAGAGGAAGCCAAACAATGCGAGCGCGGTCAATCCAATTGCCAGGATGAAAAGCGCCCAGCCATTCGCGCGGCGCGGCGGAAGGCCGGCAGCCCAGAAAGTGATCAGGGAGCATAGGAGAGCAACGGCCGCGAACGCGGCGCAGAGCAGCAGCAGCCCGGCGCTGGCGTTTGGAGAGCCCGACTGCAGGGACCAACCCGCCAAGCCCAGCGGAAAAAAGACCAACGCGTTTACCAGAGCTGAAGCCAGACGGGGCGTTTCCCGCTGACGGATAAGCATAGCGGCCAGCAGGACGCTGCCGACCACAAGCGCAGCCCATTCCAGCCAGCCGTGCTCAAGCAGATGCAGAAATGGCAGCCCCTTCCCGGATGTCAGCCGGGCAAGCGGCAGCGCGGCCAACCAGCCAGCGCCAAAATATACCGCGGCCGTGAACAGCAGCGCGGCAAAAGAGCGCAGCATGAGCCCCCAGGAGGGGATAACCGCGCTGAGCGTCAATCCCATCAGCGGGGCATTGAAAGGCGAGCAAAGCAAGGCCACCAGCAGAAGCAGGGGGGAATTGTTCAGAAGCGCCACTGCCAATAGAAGCGCGCTGAACGCGAGCATGACAAAATAAACTGGGTTGAGCGCGGTCTTTGGCTGCAGGTCGTCGTGCAAAAAGCCTTCAATTTCCGCTTCGGAGGCGCTGCGGATCATCAGGCGCATGCGGCGCTTCTGATTGGGAGGCAGGCTGTTGAATCCGTCCGGACTGGTCTGACTGGTAGGTATGTTCATTGGAATCCGGTCTCCTTGACGATGATCTGGAGGCTTGCGCCGCTGGTAAGGCTATGAAATAATTATACCGCCTTTGACTGGGCGCATCTTTGGATTGCAGACCCGCGCACGTAAATACCTGCGCGTGACAATGCTCCGGCATGCGGTAAAATTGGCGGCATGAACACCCGTAAAATGTTGAAAACCTTTTTGCTGATCCTTGGCGCGCTTGCGCTGCTGGCAGGCTGCGCGCGGCCGAGCGCGACCGAGCTGCCAGTGATAGCGACCGAGACCGATATCCCCGCCCCAACTTTGATTATCGTGGAGACAGCTACGCCAGAGCTCACGCCCGAACCCCTGCCGCTTATCACCGCGGACATGGTGCTTTGGACGCCGCCAAACGCGGATTTCTCGCAGGCGCAGACGCTCGCGCCGGATTTAGCAGCCTACGCTGCCGCGAATGGACTCGCGCTGGAACAGCGCGAGCAGCTCAGCGCGGAAGAGCTTGGCCCCGCGGTGCGCCTGGTTGTTGCGTTATCATCGGCGGCTGAAATAAACGCGTTGGCAGCCGCGGCTCCTGGCACGCAGTTCTTGGCTGTGAGCGTGCCGGATGCGCAGGTTAGCGCCAATGTGCATTCCCTTAATACCTCATCTTCAACGCTGGAAGAACGCGCTTTTTTGGCTGGGTACTTGCTGGGCATGGTTATTCCCGACTACCGCGTGGGGGTAATCAGCCAGGCTGGCACCCCGGAAGGTATTAAAACCTTTGATTCGTTCAGCGTGGGCGCGCGTTATTTCTGTGGGTTATGCAATTCACGCTTTGGTCCCATCCTTTTCTATCCTAAGGGCGCCCAGATTACTGACCCAGGCAACCCAGGTGATTGGCAGGCTGCTGCTGATTTGCTCCTTGCAAATACTGTCAAAGGCGTTTTCATTCAACCCGAGGTGAGCTCTGCTGAACTGGTCAATTACCTGCAGGCGGCTGGCGTTCAGTTGGTGGGCATCAGCGGCCAGGCGGGTTACAACGCAAGCCCGCTCTGGTTGGGCTTGTTTGGCTCTGACCTGAGCGCCGACGCGGTCATCCTGGCGGCCCGGCTGCTGCAGGGCGAGCAGGTCGGAGCGGTACGAACAGGAATCACGCTGACGCATATCAACGCGGATGTAATTACCGAAGGCAAACAGCGCCTGTTTGATGTAACCGTGCAGGATGTGCAGTCCGGTCTTGTGCGGGTTACGCCCGTGCAATAAATGGTGTTTTGGGCTTAAAGCTCGAGGCTGGTTTGACCTTGACGTTCGCTGGACAGGGACGTGAAAAGGTAAAAACTGAGAAGCTTCGGCTGTGAATCGGCTTGACGAAAGGGTCTTAACCTGATAGACTCACGCCTTGCTGGAATGGCAGGCACCTGAATCGGTCTTGCGGTTTGACAAGGCATTTGATATACTTGTTCAGCTAAAAGCCGATATTTAATAATTTAATAAGAAGGGCGCCGGCGTAGCTCAATGGTAGAGCAACCGCCTTGTAAGCGGTAGGTTATGGGTTCGATTC
>JAGOML010000080.1:0-5291 GCA_017993575.1 Anaerolineaceae bacterium
ATGCGAAATCTGTGGGCTGAGCGCCTCGCCGTATCCAGCGGAACCAGTGGATTGGACATTGAGCAGGTCTACCGTATTACCGGCGCCGTCATAGGTTGTAATCCAGGCTGTAGAGTTCGCGTCCGGGTTGCTGTCGTAAAAATATAAACGCAGCCACTCGATTTCTGCGCCTTCCGGGAGATGGATTTGCAGCGTGAATATTTCATACGACGTCAGCGCGGCCTTAACTGTGCCAACCGGCACCGCGTTCAGCAGCACGGCCAGCAAAATCCCTATTACCAGAATTCTCCATCCAAATGATTGTTTCATTTAACACCTCATTTTCTATAGGATTCTGGAAACCAGTTCAGGGGATATAGTACATGACGCGCAGCCCGCACAAACGGACAGAAGAGCTGGGGGTGCCACTACTGTAATTCAGCACGTATGCATAATTCACGTTATCCACTACATGGTTCACGTAATCACTGACCGCATAACCATACCCCGCTGAACCGACCGAGGATACGCTAATTAAGTCGTCAATTCCGCCAGCGCCGTCATAAATTGTGATAAATGCTGTGCCGTTTGCTGTTGTTGACGTGTCGTAAAAGTAGAGCCTCAGGTAATCAATACTAGCGCCTTGGGGCAGGTCGAGAGGCAGCGTAAAGAGGTCATATCCCTTTGAGGGATGGATACACCCGCCTGAGTCGTATTCCCAGTTCGTCAGGCTGGCGCGCGGGCGCATAGTGGCGCCAGCAGAGAAGTCATAATAATAACCAGCCAACTGCGGTTCCGCTTCCAAGGCTTCGGAGTTCACTTCATCCGGCCGTAACTCCCCTTCGCTCCCCGGTTGAGCAGGCAAAGTTTCCAGGTCAATCGGTCCCTCGGATGGCTCCAAAACGCCGGAGCTGGTCACCACTTCTCCGGTATAGCCGGGTTCGTCCGGGTCATCGCCAATGACCGTATCAACGGTGCCAATCCATTCTTCGTACTCCACTCCGTCCTCACTTGAAGCCCATCCAAAGGGATCCGCGATGACGGTCACGGCAGTCAGAGCGGCAATAAGCAGCACTGCCGCCAACACAATCCAAAGACGCTTTGCAGACATTTTTCCTCCAATTGTTAGGTGAAAGACAAACGCAAGAATTGATTCTTGCAAGCTTGCTGTCCAAATAATTGAATCAGCTCACTTTCCTTGAATACAAAAGATAAAGGTCTATGTATATTTGTTGATTATGACTAAGAGATAATACAGAAGGAACGGAAAGAATTAATTACTTATATCGTAGAACTTTAATTGGCAATTGTCAATACCTTTCTTTCGTCCTTTTCCACAAATTGGGCCTGCCCCGTGGGTCCTGTGATGGAATGGAGGGTGCTGAAATGCTGAACGGGCAGTTAATTTGGCAGCGCGTGCCTAAGCATGTTCGCCTGAGCCAGCACCGCGTAAAGTAAAGCTTTGACGTGGTCTTAAAAGGGAATTGAAAATGCGCTACAATTTCAGCACTAAGCTCATCAAAAAGGAGAAACTATGGCTTACACATTGCTTTCCAAAGTTGGCGATTTACTCAAGGACCCCCGCGCGGTCGCGGTCATCGAACGCTACGTCCCGGGCATCACCAAGAACCCCCTCATCATGCTGGCCAAGGGCAAGACCCTGCAGTCACTCATGGACATGCCGCAGGCTAAGAGCGCCGGCCTGACCAACGAGATGGTCACCAAGGTTTTGGCGGAGATTAACGAGAAGAAGTAAACAAACGATAAGAGGTATTCGCGTGACTGCCGGCTTTGGAACACACGCCGGCAGTCTCTTTTGTCCACATCCATGCTGGATTTTCCGGTTTCAGGTATAAACTGTCAGGGCTTTTTCCCTGGAGCCAGTCAAAAACCGGTTTAAGGGAGCAATCCAGCGCATTACAGAATTGGGTCCTTTTGGGCTGGTAAAATTAAGGCTATGAGCAACCGCAGCCTGATCATCCTCAGCCGGCTGGCGCCGCCGGCGCAGCGCTCCAATATCCTGCCCCGCGAGCGGGTTACCGCTTTGCTGAGATCCTCCCTGGCATATCCTGTCACGATTCTTCAGGCTGGCACGGGTTACGGTAAAAGCACCTCTCTGCTGACATTCATCGAAAAGTTGGATTTTCCGGTCTTTTGGTTTTCCGTCTCTGCGGACGACCGCGACCCCACTTTGTTTCTGATGAATCTCTACACGGCGTTCAATCAGCACGGCCACGACCTGGGGTCTGAAGCGCTCAGAATCCTTAACACGCCGGATTCCGAACCAAAAGACGGGCTCATCGCGCTGGTCAATGCCATCGCCAGGCAGATCCCCGAGCAGTGCCTGCTGGTGCTTGATGATGTGCAGTACGTGGACAATTCCCCGGCTATCCTGGACTTATTGAACTGGTTTTTCGATCACCTTCCGCGCTCCCTGCATGTCATCCTCTCCACCCGCCGCGCGCTTGAATTTCCCTCGATACACCGCTGGCGCGCCAAAGGCAGCGTGCTCGAGCTGGGCAAGCGCGACCTGACCTTCACCCCTGAAGAGGTGGAAACACTCTTTCGTTCCCAATACCAACTGGAACTGAGTCGGGAAGAGGTGGAGCAGCTCATCCAGCGCACCGAAGGCTGGGTAATTGGCCTCCAAATGGTTTGGCAGACGATAAAAGGGCAGCCGCAGGGAGCAATTCTGCAGATGCTGAAGGAAGAGAGCGAGTCGCGCAAGAACCTTTTTGCTTATCTGGCAGAAGAGGTTTTGGAGAATCAGCCGGCTTCTTTCCAAAATTTCTTGCTCAGAACTTCCGTGCTTTCATTCCTGGACACGGAAACCTGTGATTTTTTGATGGACAGCCAGAACAGCATTGACATCCTTAATGAGCTTTTCCGTTCGGGTTTGTTCCTGGAAAAGCTGCGCCCGGGGGTGTACCGTTATCATCACATGTTCCGCGAATTCCTGGAAAACCGCCTGAGCAAAAGCCCAGGGCTTGAACGTGAATTGCACCGTAAAATTGGGAGTTATTTCGCCGCGCATCAGTATTGGGAAAGCGCGATTGGGCATTTGCTCAAAGTGGGGGATTATCCCCAAATCAACCACATTTTGGAGAATGTCGGGCGCGATTTTGTGCTTACAAACCGACACGAAAGCGTACGTTATTGGATCGAGCAGTTCCCCGAAGCCTTGCTGACCCAATATCCCTACCTGAACTATCTTTCCGGAGAAGTGAACCGCTACAACGGCAACTTTGAAATTGCCCTCGAAGACTACCGCACCGCGCAGCGTGGATATCAACAGAGCGGCAACCAGTGGGGCGTCAGCCTGGCGCTGCGCGGGCAGTCGCAGGTATACCTGGACACAATCCGTCCGATTAATGCCAACCAGCTTTTGCAGCGGGCGCTCGCGCTGCTGGACCCGGCGGAGAACCGACAGGAAGTGGCGGAACTGCTGACCCAAATGGCAGAAAATCAGGTCAATCAGGGCGAGATGGAGCAGGCGGAACAGAGCTTGCGACGCTCCAGAGAGCTCTCACGGACAGATTCTGAGGAAAATGATTTCATTCAGGCCAGACTGTATCTGCGTACCGGCCGCATTCAGGAAGGCATTCAGCTTCTGCAAAAACTAGAGCCCGCGCCGGAAGTCGACAACATGAGCCGTCCGCAGCGTTTTCACCGCGAAGCGTCCCTGCTGCTCTCGCTTTTTTACGCATTTAATGGTGAGTTGGATAACGCCTTAAGTTACGCCCAACGCGGCATCGAAATTGGGCAGCATTACCGCTCGGTCTTCGTACGCAGCGTAGGGTTCATGCGCCTCGGCCACGCCCTGCAGCTCAGCCGCGCTTTTGACGAGGACGAAACCGAGTACGCGAAGGCCGCCAACCTATACCAAGAATCCATGCAGGCGGTTGACATCGCGCGCATTCATGTGGAGCCCTTGTGGGGCATGTGCCGGTTGTTGGGATTTTCCGGGAGGTTGGAAGAAGCGCGCAAGACCGCCGAGGAAGCGCTCGCGATTGCCAACAGCTCCGGGGATATCTGGATTGGGATGTTAATCCGGCTCTCGCTGGGAGCCAGCCTGGCAGTATCCGGCGCATACGAAGCCGCGAACCTTGAGCTTTCAATCGCGGAATCCATCGCCGCTCGTGCCGGCGACGCGCTCTCGCGTTCGGCAGCGCTGCTTTGGTTAGCCTACTGCGCCCTGCGCCAGGGCTACGAAAGCTCGCTTTGGCTTTACCTCGAACAAGGTCTGGCATTGATTCACGAGCACCAATATCAGTACCTGCTTACAAAACCCACCATGCTCGGTGGGGATAATCCCATGGTCTTTGTTCCGCTGCTGCTGCAGGCGCGGCAGCAGGGCATCCAGCCCGCGCTCACCCAGCAAATTCTGGAGGAAATCGGGATGGAAGGCCTGGATTACCACCCGGGTTACACGCTGCGCGTCAAAACCTTCGGAGAGTTTAAGGTATGGCGCGGCACAAAACTGCTTGTAGCCGCCGATTGGAAGCGAGAGAAATCCCGCCAACTCTTGCAAGCGTTGGTGGCAAATTTCGGAAATTGGTTAACCCGCGACCAACTCACGCTAATTTTATGGCCAGATGCCGAACCGGCAACTGCCTCCAACAACCTGAAGGTAGCTTTGAGCAGCCTGAACCAAGCGCTTGAACCGGAAAGACCAGAAGGGGAAAAAACTGTTTTCATCCTGAGGAGGGGCAGCCAGTATACCTTGAACCCCAACACGGGCATCATCATCGATGCCGCGCGCTTTGAGCAACTTAGCAAATCTTCTGACACCAGCTCGCTGGAGTCCGCTGCGCGTTTATATCAAGGACGTTACTTTGAAAACGAGGCGGTTGAAGAATTTTTCATCGCGGAAGGCCAGTATTACCACGAACAGTACTTGCGCGTGATGGACCAATTGATCGAAGGCGCGATAAACGCCGCGGACTGGGAGAAAGCGCTCCACTACTGCCGAACACTGCTTAATCGGGACGCGCTGTGGGAACCCGCTTACCGCAGCATGATGATTATCCATCACCGCATGGGGAACCCTGGCAGCGTGCTGCAAACATTCCAACAGTGCCAGCAGGCCTTAAACAGGGAGATTGGCAGCGGGGTATCCGCTGAAACACAGGCGCTACTGAACGAACTATTGGGACGAACATAAGCTCTCGGTTTGATGAAAAAACCGTTTTTGGGCACTCTCATCTCCGCTGGATGAGCAGCAATGCCGCGCGTTTCTGGCAGCGCTAACCCAGCCTTGCGGACTAACCCATTCGATTCAGTTAGTTTTGCTTAGCCAGAAAATGCAAAAA
>JAGOML010000023.1:0-25455 GCA_017993575.1 Anaerolineaceae bacterium
TTTACATCCCTTTGCCAAAACGGGGAAATGTTAAATCGATGTTAAATCGGGCTGAGCCTATTAATTCGCCTCTATAATTCTTTCGTTAAATTTGCTGAGTCGAAGAGAAAACTATGGAAAACTGGCCTTTATTCTTTGTGGTTGTTTTGGGTCTGGTTTTAATTGGGGTCTTGGTTGTTTCTGCCAACATTTCAGTAAAAAAGCTGGTTGGCATAGCTGCCTACTTCAACTTATCGAGCACCTTTATGGGGATGACCGTTGTCTCTCTGGCAACGTCCATTCCTGAAATCACCTCGCATATCACGGCGTCTGCCAAAATACTGGGCGGCAGCCTGGATTTTCAGATCGGCTCGGCAATTGTTCTGGGTTCAAACATTGGCTCAGACGTTGTGCAGCAAACCTTCATTCTCGGACTGGTAGTGCTGCTCACTGGCACAATGCACTTTCGGCGTTACTTTATGTGGAAAAGCATGGTCCCGATGATCGCGTCCACGGTGATGTGTATTGTGCTTGGTTTGGATCGGGTGTATTCCCGCTGGGACGGTTTGATTCTTTTTGGTACCTTCATCCTGTACAGTTTGTACCTCTATCATGACGAGCGCAAGTTCTATCAGGCTGAAGATAATGTGCCGATGTCTGAGGAGATTTCGGACAGCGTTCCGAAAACAAAAAGGCAAGTGGCGATTGACAGCCTCGTTACCGTTTTTCTGCTCACGCTCACAGTGCTGGCTGCCTCGCAAGTGCTGCGCATTACCGAAATTGTGGTGAACCAAACGAATATCAGCGGTTCACTGCTTGGGGTAGTCACTCTGGGTTTGGCTTCCGCGATGCCGGAACTCAGCACGGCTTTGGCTGGTGTGCGCCACAAAGAGTTCGGGATTTCATTGGGAACTTTAATTGGCAGCAATATCACTAACCCACTGGTTGGGATTGGTCTGGGAGCTTTGATTTCCAAGTACGCGGTTCCGCGCCCATTAATTCTCTGGGACCTACCCTGGGAAACGCTAACGGGTATTCTTTTATGGATTATTCTGTGGGCTCGCAAGGGTAAACTAGGGAAGATAGAAAGCTTCTATTTAATGGGCATGTATTTCAGTTTCATCATTCTGCGCGCTGTAATCTTCCCGGCTGACTTCTAATAGCTTCATCTGAAAAATCCAGAACCGGCAGTCTTGGAGAGAGACTGCCGGTTTTTTGTCGTGAGGAATCACCTTTTTCCTTGTTAGAGGCGGCTTTTGCGTGCGGGGACCCGCTCAGCGAAATATTCTGAGTACTTGGGGTAAAATCACTTTATTGATTGCGAAATGCGAAAAAGGAACATACATATGCGCGTGTTAATTATTGGTACCGGTTACGTTGGTCTTAATACGGGGGTTGTGCTCAGTTACATTGGTCATGATGTAACCTGTCTGGATACCAACGCGGAAAAAATCAATCTGCTGCGAAGCGGAAAGACGCCGTTCTACGAACCCCACCTGGATGAGATGCTGGCGGCTGTCGGTCCAAAAATGCGCTTCACGACCAGCTACGCGGAAGCAGACCTTTCGACTGTGGATGTCGTTTTCATCGCGGTGGGCACGCCTTCTCTTGCTGACGGCAACGCGGACCTGAGTTACGTACGCCAGGCTGTGGAGGCTATCGCGCAGGAGATGGATGGTCACTTCCTGGTTGTGGTGAACAAATCCACCGTGCCGATTGGTTCGGGAAACTGGGTTGGTTCGCTCATTAAAGAAAGTTACGAGAAACGGGTCGGAGCGAAGGCGGACGGACGCTTCAGCGTGGTCTCCAACCCGGAGTTCCTGCGGCAGGGCGCGGCGCTCTTTGATTCCTTTTATCCGGACCGGGTTGTGGTGGGTTCCGAGAACTCCCACGGCATTCAGCGTTTGAGTGAATTATTCTCGCCCATTTTAGAACAAAACTTTGCGCCGCCTTCCTGCCTGCCCAGACCTGAAGGACTGACCAAGGTGCCGCTCCTCGTCTGTGACCTGACCAGCGCCGAGGTGATCAAGTACGCCGCCAACGCCTTCCTGGCGCTTAAGATTTCGTATATCAATGAGATTGCCCGGCTGGCACAGCGGGTGGGGGCGGATGCCACCCTGATTGCGCGCGGGATCGGCCTCGACAGCCGCATTGGGCCGCGCTTCCTGAACCCCGGCATTGGTTGGGGCGGTTCCTGCTTTGGCAAGGACACCGCGGCGCTGGTAGCCACCGCGCGCGATTACCAGCTGGAGATGCCAATTGTGCAGGCTGCCCGGGATGTAAACTACCGCCAGCGTACCTGGGTGGTGGACGCGCTGCAGGAAAGTTTGAAGATTCTCAAGGGCAGGCACATCACGCTCTTGGGCTTCAGCTTCAAGCCGGATACCGATGACCTGCGCGATGCGCCCTCGCTGGACATCGCCCGCCTGCTGGTGCAGCGCGGCGCCGTTGTCCGCGCGCACGACCCGGTGGCTCTGGCCAATGCTCAGCGTTTATACCCCGACTTGGGCGTCAGATATTGCCAGGATGTAAGCGAAGCCTTGCAAGGCGCGGAAGGCATTGTGCTGGTGACCGAATGGCCTCTTTACCGTGAACTGGAGTGGGAGAAAATTCCGCCCGTGCTGGTAGTAGACGGCCGCAACTTTTTGGATCGTGAAAAACTAAAAGGGCTCGGCTTTAGCGTGCTTGGGGTAGGCCGGTAGAAAAGCCAATTTGCCCAAAAATTTTCCTTTTACGATGCGCATAGCCACTGCTGGCACAGCGTGACCCGGCATAATTCGAGCTGGCAGTGTGCAAGAGACAGGGGGCGGAGAAAAACTGCGCCTCCACGCAAACCATGCGCTGTGTATAATTGGGCTTTGTTCGAATAATACAAAAATAGGAGTGTTTTATGCCAGACATGTTTTGTTACCAATGCCAGGAAACCCTGCAGAATAGCGGATGCGTCCGGCGGGGTGGGGTGTGCGGCAAATCAGCGGACGTCTCGAATCTGCAGGATTTGTTAATTTATCTATTGAAGGGGATTTCCTTCTGGGGTACGCGCGGACGCGATATGGGCGTTGTTAGCGAAGAAACGGATTTGTTCGTAGCCCAGGCGCTCTTCGCCACTATCACCAACGCAAACTTTGACCCGGACCGTTTTATCGTGTTAATCAAGAAAGCGATTAGTTTGCGGGATGCGTTGCGTCAACGCGCGCAGGCAGCCTGTTACGAACAGCACGGCGGCGACCCCTGCCGCAGCAGCGGACCGGATTGGGCTGGCTGGCATCCAGCAGATTACACTCTGGAAACCTTGCTGGAAAAAGCCGTGACGGTCGGGGTTTTGTCAGATGCGGAGCTTGATCCTGATGTGCGTTCCCTGCGGGAGCTCATCATCTACGGACTTAAGGGCATGGCTGCATATGCCGATCACGCGTACGTGGCTGGGGGTAGGGATGACACGGTGCTGGCTTTCATGCAGGAAGCGCTTGAAGCGACCACGCGTAAGGAGATGGGCGTGAATGAATTGTTGGCTGTGGTGCAGCGCACAGGCGAATTTGGCTTGAAAGCGATGGCTTTGCTGGACAGCGCCAATACCAGCCGCTATGGGAATCCGGAACCCACGCAGGTCAACATCGGCGTGCGGCCTGGTCCCGGTATCCTGGTGAGCGGGCATGATTTGGTGGACCTGGATGAGCTGCTGCAGCAGACCGAAGGTACGGGCATCAACGTATACACGCACGGCGAGATGCTGCCCACCAACGCCTACCCGGGCTTAAAGAAATACACGCATCTGGCTGGCAATTACGGCGGCTCCTGGTGGAAGCAGTCCAAAGAATTTGAAAGTTTTAACGGCGCTATCCTGATGACCACCAACTGCATTACCCCGGTGCGCGAATCTTACCGCGACCGTATTTTCACCACGGGGCTTGCTGGCTTCACTGGCATACCGCACATCGCGGACCGCGAACCCGGCCAGCAGAAGGATTTCTCGGCCCTTATCGCGCGCGCGAAAAGCTGCGAGAGCCCGCTGGAATTGGAAAGCGGCACCATCCCGATTGGCTTCGCCCATCATACAGTGCTGAGCGCGGCGGACAAAGTCATCGAAGCTGTAAAGAGCGGCGCGATTAAGCGCTTTGTGGTGATGGGCGGCTGCGACGGACGCCAGAAAGAACGGGATTACTTTACGCAAGTAGCCCAGGCTTTACCGGAGGATACTGTCATCCTGACAGCAGGCTGTGCCAAGTACCGCTACAACAAGCTGGGGCTGGGCGAGATTGCCGGTATCCCGCGCGTGTTGGACGCGGGGCAGTGCAACGACTCGTACTCCCTGATTGTGATTGCCCAGGCGCTCGCGCAGGCTTTCGGCGTTTCAGTGAACGAGTTGCCGCTTTCCTATGATATCGCGTGGTATGAACAGAAGGCCGTGATTGTGCTGTTGGCGCTTTTGTCCTTGGGCATCCGTAAAATTCGGCTTGGACCGACGCTGCCGGCTTTCCTCTCCCCGAATGTGGTTGATGTGCTCGTCAAGGCCTACGACCTCAAACCCATTGCCGGCGCGGAGGAAGATGTGCAGGCTATGCTGGCAGGGAATTAAGCGAAAACGAAAAATAAAAGAGGCGCGTATGCGCCTCTTTTGTGTTAAAGCAGCTTGCCGTTGTTCAGCAGGGCAAAGCTGGTGGCAAAGGGGATGTTCTCGAACTTAAAGTCGATAAAGCCAAATTTGTCAAAGGTCCCCGGGGCCTTAAATTGCGTCAGCGCGCCTGCCTTAAACAGATTTCTTCGGCGCAACTTTTGCTCCTGGGTGAAGCCTTTCTCATTAATCAAGCGGGAAATCCAACCAAAAAATAAGGAGGTAAGAAAAGCCCCGATTAATGCTGCGGCAATGGTGATCAGGATATTGTTATCAGAACTCGCGCTGGCGACAGCCCCTGAAAGCAGGCACACAAGCAAGGCTAATATCACGCCGATAACGTCGACAGCTTTAGCCCCGCCGCGGTTTGCGCTGACAGCGTGGCATTCCGCGCAAACTGGGAAATTAAGGTTCAGAGTCGTGTAACGTTTGCCGGACCAATTGGATTGGGTTTTGTCAATTCGGTGATAAAGGCCTGGCTCCGCGGGAGCTCCGCAGGAAACGCAGATATCCGGCATTTGAAACTGGGAAAAATACATGGTACGCACTCTTTGCGCCATATTGAGCTCCTATTCTATTGGATATATAGCAAGAACGGACAATTCTTAATGTAATTATAGGTCAAATAACACGCTTTACAAAGCGCGGGTTGAAAGTCGCGAATTGTGGTTGCAATGTTGAGTTAGGGGAGGGTACTTGCGCAAGGGTAAGGCCTCTTATAATATATTACTTAAGAGAATAACACTTCTCGATAGTAATGTTTAGAAAAAAGAACAAATATGGGGCATAGCACGCCATGCGCGCGATGATGTTTACTTCCCGACTGATGGAGAGAGCCGGACCTGCTTATCTTAAAGTCAAACGTCGTTCAGGGAGAACTCAGCACTTCCAGTAAATCCGTTTTCAGGCGTGGTCAATGTGGTTCGCGCTGAAGCCTTGACCATGCAAACCGGGCTGCACCCAAAAAAATGGCGAGACCAGTCTTTGGTTCACGTTGAGAGGACGCGCTTTAATGGCTCGTTGTACATGGACAGCAAGCCCTTTCAGGATGCTAGTTAAAAAACCATTTTTGCAATAATTAAGAACATAAAGCGTTACAGAGGTTATTTTGCCCTTATTTTGCTAAAACTTCAGCTACGCGCAACAGTTGAGCCTCTGTAGCGGCCGCTGTTAAAAATAACTTGAGTTCATCTGGAAATTTCATTCCAAACGCTTTCCTTGACTCACGCAATTTGTTCTTTTCCCATGCCCTGCAAGACCAGGTGGAAATTTTTGCATGCGGCAGCCTCGAGGCTCCCCCGCCCCACCAACGCAAAGCGCTGGTACAATTACTTATGAGAATGCGTCCCAACAGGAGCGGCCCACATGGCAGGAAAATCCAAAACACGATCCCCGTTAAACCTTCCTAACCTGAGCGCGCTTCAGCCGCGCGACCCTGGGGGCTCCCCCTCCCCCGCCCAAGCCTACCTGAACACACTTAGCCCTTCAGGCAGGCGTTCGCAGCACACCGCGTTAAACAACCTCGCCTACATGTTGTCTGGCGGGGCGCTGAACGAAGCGCTGAATTTCCCATGGGAGCTTTTACGCTATGAGCATACCAGCGGCCTCGCGGTCTACATGGTTGATATCGGTTACGCCAAGTCATCCGTGAACAAGCACCTAGTGGCGCTGCGGCGCGTTTTAGCTGAGAGTTACCAGCTTGGCCTATTTGCCGACCACAACGATTATTTCCGCGCCGCCGGGGTCAAATCCTTACGCTCAGAAACGCTGCCGCGCGGCCGCACCCTCAAAATGGAGGAACTGCGCGCCCTGATAAAAACCTGCCTTGCGGACGAAAAGAATCCGACTTTGGGAGTGCGGGACGCGGCAATGATAACGGTTCTTTACGCCGCCGCCGTCCGTCGGCAGGAACTTGTAGATCTAAACCTGGCAGACCTGGACCTTAAGGAAGGAAAATTGCGCATCCTGGGCAAGGGCAGCAAAAAACGCCAGGTTTATCTGCAAACAGATGCGCTAGGCGCGCTCCAAAACTGGTTGAACTTGCGTGGAAAACAGCTTGGTCCGCTGTTCACGCGCGTAACAAAATCCGGGCGGGTGATGCTTAACCGCCTGACGCCCCAGGCGGTCTATTACCTGCTCAAACACCGCCAAGGCCAGGCTGGTTTGGACGACTTTACCCCGCACGATTTGCGCCGCACGTCCATTACCGACCTGCTCAGCGCGCAGGTGGATGTGTTGACCGTTTCAGCCATCGCCGGGCATGCCAGCGCGGACACCACCAAGCGCTACGACCGCCGCAGCGAGGAGAATAAAAAGGCTGCCGCGCAAAAACTGCCCTCACCTTTTACGGACCTCCCCTCCCCTGCGAAAGCGGGGGACCCAGAAGTACAGCCAGACCTGGATTAATAAAGTCGCTCTTAACAAAAACAGCCGCTGTGAAAACTCCACAGCGGCTGTTTTGATTACTCCTGATTACTTACGACTGACTAACCAGTCGATAATCTATTGCTTTTCTTCGGGGTTGATTTTAGCCCCATATCCGATCATGCGGTCCAAAATCTCAGACCATTCTTCTGCCGTGCGACTCTCTTCGAGTACGAAAGTTAGGGTATGCGGGCTCCCTTGCAGTTTTTGCTGGATCAAAGCCTCCATCTCGGCATCAGAGAGAACAGTGGGCGCTTGGGCTGGTTCAGCGGGCGCGGGTTGGGTGGCTTCTGGCGCAGCTGGCTGTGCTGGCTCGGTTGCCGCTGGATAACTGCTTTCAGCAGCGGGTTGGTTTACTTCGGGGGCGGCCGCTGGCGTGCTCGCGCCGCTGGCACAGGCCGATAAAACAGCAATCAGCAGAAAAGCTGCGATTAGGCTTAGGAAATTTCTTTTGAACATATTTACCTCGTTTGGAACTCTCTCCGGTAAATCCGGTTAATTTATACTGCAATTGTATTAAATGCTGATGTTGGAATCAAGCATAATTAACTCAATCCCTATACAAAGCTTGCTATATGAAATGGATTAGTAAAGCAGGGAGAGTAATTCCGCTGCTGAGAAACCGGAAAAGTATTGGGGAATGTCGAAAGCCGCCAGGCGTTCCCCCAATGCTTCCGGAAGGTAAGAGCAGCCAGCCAGGCGCTGCTCCAATTCAGCAACATCGCGCTGGCCAAAAAAATCCCCGATGAATTTGACCGATTGCACGATGCCTTTTTGAACTATCAGAAACACTTCAATTTCCCCGCCGGCATATTTGACCGAACGCCGCAAATTAAACGCCGGCGAAGACCCGTAGTTCCATTCCCAGGATTGGTACCGTTCCCGCGCGAGCTGCCGCACCGCTGACCAATCGTCTAAGGTCAGTCGGTATTCGGGGATTGTTGTCTGAAGTCCAAACACGCCCTCAAGAATCTGCTGCCTAAACCTGAGGATGTCCTCTGGTTCCTCTAAAAACTCGCTGATGTTGGCAACCCGGCTGCGAACGGACTTTATCCCCTTGGATTCAATCTTGGAGGCTTTAACGCGCAGCGCTTTGCCAATTTCTTCCAGATCCGTATTGTAGAGCAGCGTGCCGTGACTAACCAGGCGCGGCCCGGAAACGTACTGCGCGTTCCCCGAAATCTTGCGGCCTTCCGCAAGGATGTCATTACGTCCGCTCAGTTCCGCTGGGACGCCCAATTCCCGCAGCACCTGGATAACCGGCGCGGTAAACTTTTGGAAGTTGGCAAAACTCCCTCCCACGTTGGGAGCGATAAAACTGAAATTCAAATTGCCCAAATCGTGATATACCGCGCCTCCGCCAGAAAGCCTGCGCACCACATGCAGTTCTTTCTCGCGGGCGTATTCCACATTGATTTCAGCGATGGTATTCTGATGCCTGCCGATGATGATGGAAGGCTCGTTGATATAGAACAGCAACAGCTCTTCCTCTGGCGCGATATTCCGAATCAGAAATTCTTCCAGGGCAAGGTTCAGAGCGGGGTCATGCTGATTTTGATTATCGATAAAGAGCATAGGCTCCTTTGGCATTCTATCCGTTTGCGCTGCGCAATACTGAAGGCATGTTCGCCATCCAGAGAATTGATTATAGCCGAAAGCTGGATGAGCAAAACGAAGCCCCTATCGCCAGGAAAGCGAGGTAGCCAAACACGTCCGTGGAAGTTTGTTCAACATTTCACATATTGTGATATACTTTATCCGTTTATGCGGATGGATAAAGAATATGAACTCAAAAAACGATATTTCTCAAAATATTCTTTGCGGAGGCGTTACCAAAGCTGAAATTTTGCTCTTGCACCAGCAAGTGTGTTATGCCCTGGGCGATCCAACACGCATTCTACTGCTCTACATTCTGAGAGAAGGTCCGCAATCCGTCGGGGAACTGACTGAACGGATGAAGCTGCCCCAGTCCACCGTTTCCCGCCACCTGCGGGTACTGAGAGAGCGATCCCTGGTTCAGGTTGAAAAACGCGGGACTTCCAATTTGTACACGATGACCGACGCGCGCGTTACGGATGCTTTGGACTTGCTGCGCCAGGTACTAAATCAACAGTTGTCAGAACGGGCGAATCTGACCGCTGCTATTCAATGTGTTTATCCGCCCAATGAAGTATTCAGCGATAAGGAGTGAGATATGAAAGTTGTGATTGTGGGAGGCGTCGCGGGCGGCGCCAGTACGGCAGCCCGCTTGCGCCGGGTTGATGAAAGCGCGGAAATTATCATGCTCGAAAAGGGACCTTACGTCTCTTTTGCCAATTGCGGACTGCCTTACCACATCGGCGGCGTCATCAAAGATCGCGACCAGCTGTTGGTGGTCACCCCTGACACCTTGCGGGACCTGCTGAATATTGAAGCGCGGGTGAATAACGAGGTGCTCTCGATCAATCGACAGGAAAAGCAGGTTACCGTGAAAGACCTGGCTAGCGGTCGCGAGTATCAGGAAAGCTACGACAAACTGGTGCTTGCCACAGGCGCCGTGCCAATTGTGCCGCCCTTGCCCGGAGTGGACCTCCCGGGGGTCTACATCCTTCATAACATCCCCGAAATGGACGCAATCGAAACCTGCCTGAGCGATAACTGCCCCAAACGCGTTGTTGTGGTCGGCGGTGGATTTATTGGCCTGGAAATTGCTGAAAACCTTGCTGAAAAAGGACTGCAGGTCAGCGTGGTGGAAATGCTTAACCAGGTCATGGCTCCGGTGGATTTTGAGTTAGCTGCGATGGTTCACCACCATCTCGCATTCCACAATGTCGGCCTGATGTTAGGCGACGGCTTGAAAAGCATCGAAAAAGTGGCTGGAGATGGCAGCCTGCAGGTGAACCTGGCCAGCGGCAAAGGCCTTCCGGCGGATATGGTTGTGCTGGCCATTGGCGTGCGCCCCGAAACTTCCCTGGCAAAGGCAGCCGGGCTGGAGCTGGGCGTACGCGGAACCATCGCCACGAACGACCAGATGCAGACCTCCGACCCGGATATTTTTGCCGTTGGGGACGATGCCCAGCTGACCCACACCATCCTCAAGCAACCGACTTTTCTGGCGCTTGCGGGGCCTGCCAGCCGCGAAGGCCGCACAGCAGCGGACGCGATGGTGGGAAGGAGCACCAAGTTTCCTGGCGTACAAGGCACCTCTGTTGTCAAAATTTTCGATCTGACCGTCGCTTCCACTGGCCTAAACCAGCGGCAGCTGGAACAAGCTGCTTTGCCCTTTGATTCGGTAATTATCCATGCCAACAGTCATGCGTCCTATTATCCCGGTGCCGCTCAGATGGCGCTTAAATTGCTCTTCTCCCCGCAGGATGGACGCATCTACGGCGCTCAGGCCGTCGGGCCGGACGGCGTGGAAAAGCGCATTGATGTCATTGCCACGGCAATTAAAGGCAGGCTGAGCGTGTATGACCTGGAAGAACTGGAACTTTGCTACGCTCCGCCCTTTGGTTCCTCGCGCGACCCCGTGAATATTGCTGGTTTTGCCGCCGGGAATATTCTGCGTGGAGACGCGCCGGTCATTCATTGGAACGAAGTGGATTCTCTCGACCAGAATGATTGGTTCATCCTGGATGCCCGCCTGCCCGAAGAAGGCACGCTCGGCAGCCTCCCAAACAGCCATAATATTCCGATGCAGCAGCTGCGCCAGCGTTTGGGCGAACTCCCCAGAGATCGCAAAATCCTGGTGTATTGCGCCTCCGGACAGCGTTCGTACTTCGCGGTGCGAGTGCTGCGCCAAAATGGCTTTGACGCCTATAATCTCAGCGGCGGCTATAAGACCTACGCGTACGCCGTCAGCCCACAATCTCACCAGCCCGAAATGGAGACAAAGAACGTGACCATAGCACAATCAGACACCGTTCAAAAGGATGCCCTCGCGGCCAATGAATACCAACTGGATGCCTGCGGCTTGCAGTGCCCCGGACCCATTCTGAAGCTGTATAACAAAGTCAAGGAAATGCAAGATGGGGACATTGTTACCGTGCAGGCTACCGATTACGGTTTCGCGAATGACGTTGGCGCGTGGACAAAAACAACAGGCAACACCTTGCTCAGCTTGGAGAACGCCGGTGGCGTGATCACCGCCCGCGTGCAAAAAGGTCTGCCAGCAGAAGCAGCTGCTGCCTCTACTGCGCTGAGCAATAACGGCTCCCAAAATGGGTCCCCAAAAGATATGACCATGATTGTGTTCTCTGGCGAGTTGGATAAAGCTATCGCGGCTTTTATCATCGCCAACGGCTTTGCTTCTATGGGCCAACGCGCGACGCTTTTCTTCACCTTCTGGGGTCTAAATCTGCTGCGCAAAGATAACCCGCCCGCGCTAAAGAAAACCTTTATCGAGCGCATGTTCGGCTGGATGATGCCCCGCGGTTCAAAAAAGGCCGTCCTTTCTCAGATGCACATGCTGGGTATGGGTACCGGCATGATTAAGAACATCATGAAAAAGAAGAACGTTGATTCTTTGCCGCAGTTGATTCAGACCGCCCAGCAAAACGGCGTCAGACTGCTGGCGTGCCAGATGACCATGGATTTAATGGGCATCAAACGCGAGGAGTTAATCGACGGCGTGGAAGTTGCTGGTGTTGCCACGATGGCAGCAGACGCCACCACCACGAATACGCACTTCTTTATCTAAAAACCTGCAATATTAAGAACAGGCGGATGCATCACATCCGCCTGTTCTGTTTCTCAGTGCTTTAGGGTCTGGGGATATTAATACAGGTAATCGTCCTAAAAAGTCTCAGTAATCTTGGATAATCCCTTAGGATGGTCCGGGTCCAGTCCGCGCGCAAGCGCCATTTGCCAGGCAAGCACCTGCCCTGGGATGACCGCCGGGATAGGCGAGAGCCACTCGGGGGTGCCAGCGGCCAGCGGCATGGCGAGCTGCGCCATCCCGAGGACTTCTTCCCGGTCGGAAATAACCACCAGTTCAGCACCGAGGCGCCGGGCTTTGCGGATTAGAGCAGCTGTGTCGCGGTACATCACACCTGAAGGCGCAACAGCCAGAAGTGGATAGCCTTTGTGTAGCGAAGCTACTGGCCCATGCAAAAAATCCGCGGAGGAATACGGCACCGTTGTCACGCCTGTCAGCTCCTTGAGCTTTAAGGCAACCTCGAATGCCGTGCAGTAGTTGTAACCGCGTCCTATCACGGCGCCGTGCTGCATGAACCGGTATCTTTCCATACGAGCTGTAAGAGCAAGGGAGAGCGCCAGGGTACTTTCAACTTGATGTGGAAGCGTAGAAAGTTCCTTCAACAGACCTTTCTTTCCGGAGAAAACCGCAGAAAGCAGCGCGACAGCTGCTAGCGAGCTGGTGTAGGTCTTGGTTGCCGCCACAGAAAGCTCCGGTCCCGCGCCGAGCGCAAGGACATGATCCGCGCAAGCCTCAAGCGGTGATCCGGGGATGTTTGTGATGGCAACAGTGGGGCGTTTTTGCGCCCGTGCGGTCTCCAATACGGATACCACATCCGGAGATTTTCCGGATTGAGAAATGCCCAGAACAAGCGCGCCCTCCAGGTTTGGGGACTTTTGGTATACAGAAAAAACAGAAGGCGTTGCCAACGCGACGGGAATTTGATTGACAATTTGGAAAAGATATTGGGCGTAACGCGCGGCGTTATCAGAGCTGCCCCGGGCTGCGATAAGAATGTAGTGAAATTTGCCCCGCAGCCCGGAAATCAGTTCCAGGGCTTGATCTGCCCCCTGCGCCAGCAAGCGCCGCAGCACAATGGGCTGCTCGAGAATTTCATTTTCCAAAATCGAAGCGCTCATGGATGCTTTCTTAAGCTACTGACCGAAAACGCCTGAGGATTTGTGCCGCCAACAATCTTTTAGGAATTCCTCATCCAAAAGGTGATAAACGTCACAGGACTGCTGCAATTCCCTGGAAGATAGAGTTCTGGTGGTCGCATTTTCAACGTGCTTCCCTGCCCGTTTGACAACCTGGACTGCCCGGCAGAAATCCGAGTCCCCTGAGATAAGCACCGCAGTTTCGTAGGTGTTTTGCAGGTCGAGCATATCCACCGCCAATGCAACATCCACCCCTTTTTCGATATAGGACCCATTGTGCAAAACCAAGCGCCCCAGGAAGACCTCAAAATAAGGTAAACGGCGCAGCGCGTCCAAAAATTTGAGCTGCCGTTTATAGCGCTCCACCTCGGTTTCAAGAATGGCTTGTTCCTGGTTTGGCGCAACGGCGTAATAATAAACCCTGGATAAAGTCCTGCCGTTCAACAGTTTTTGAACCAACTTTTGGAAGTCCAGGTCGAGTCTTTGCAGATCTTTGATCAGCCCAAAATAGAGGTTAGTCCCATCGATGAAGAAGGTAACCCGCTCACTCATAGCCCTCCTTAAAAAAATACCCAAGATTGATATACAATCCTGGGGGTTTTGTTGCCTGAAATGAAAGAGAGAGTTTCCATTTCAGGGAGTTTGTTAAAAACAAGTATAAGCCGATTGTAAAGATTGTCAAGATTTTCGGCTTTTATTTCCATGCGTTTTTTCTCCTGCAACGCGCTGCGTACTTCCCTCGCCCTCGCTGCTGTTGACAAAATTGTAACATAGCCCTGTTTTTTTTGGCCAAATATTCCTGGGTTTATTCGTAGTATATATGGCTACGCGCAACGCTTGGTGTCCATCAAAATCCTCTAGAGGAACACATCCCGCCGCTGATAGGAGAAATAAGCCGCTAGCAAGAAAATGCTAACAAAAAGGCCGGTCAATATAATGGGGAGCGCTTTCAACGCGCCGCCGCTCAGCATCTCAGCCGGGTCAAAATAGCGGAATGGCGTGACAAATTTGAGAAAGTCCAGGCTTTCTGCCATCCTTGAAATGGTAAAGAGGAAATAAGCCCCCAACACCGCGCCCAAACCAATGGACGCGCCGCGCTGGCTTTTCCCCAATGCGCAGCCCAACAAGAAACCCAGCATCAGGAAGTACAACTCCAACAGAAACATCGCCGCCATTTCGTTCCGAATGAAGCGTTCCAAGCCTGCCTCCGGCGGATACGCACGGATCGCGAGCAGCGAAACCGCCCAGGTAATCCCCACCAACGCGGCGCAGTTCACCAACGCGGCTAACAATTTCATTGTCAGCAGTTTTGCTCTGGAGACCGGCAAAACCAGGGAAAATTCGGCCGTTTTTTCGCGCTCTTCACGCGCCGCAATGTCATTTCCCCAAAGGACCGCGGCAATCGCGCCCATCAGGCCAAAATAGGTGAACATAGCCCCAAAAAAGCCGCTGAGCGTGGTCAGATTAAAAGCGCTCATATTAAGAGAATCCATCAGTGCTTTGGGCATGCTGTCCAAAATCGCCAGGCTGGCAGGGTTATCCGCAAAGGCCGCGTACTTCGCGACAGCGATAACAATCAACAGTGCCAAACTTCCACCCCAGATAAGCAGAGATTTGAGGCCGCGTTTCAATTCGTGTAAGAAAATCGCCATTCTCTTCCCTTTCTATACAGCTGGGATGTCCCGGCGCTGATAAAACCAGTAACTCAATCCAATGCAAACAATCACTACTATCAGGTCCACCAGCAAAAAAGGCGCATCAAAAGCCTGGTTGCGGACGATAAAGCCCGGGTCAAAGTGTTTAAATGGCGTTAGGAGCTCTAACTTCACATCCCCGAAGACGCCGCTGAAGGCGTTCAGTACGTAAGCGCCAAAAGCCAGTCCCAACGCGTAGGGCGTGACGCTGTGGATTTTCCGTGCCAGGAGGGAAATTAACAATCCAACGCCAAGAAAAACAATTTGGAAAAAGAAACCGCTTAAGAGCACAAGCAGAATCGACTTCGGGTTGTATGGAGTTGCGCCGCTAAACAACGCAATGGCTGTGAAGGTCCCCAATATGAGAGCCAAATTCGTGACGACCAGGCTTAATAATGCTGCCGCCAGCTTGCTGCTGAGAATGCTGCCGCGGCTGACTGGTTTGCTGAGCAAGAAATCAGCACGCAGTTCAGTCTCATCCACGGAGAGCAGACTAAAGCCGTAATTGGCCGCCTGAATTGCCAGGAGCAGCTGACAAAAAACAAACGAGAAGGCAAAATACCCTTCAATTGTGGCGAGGTCCATATTTCCAAGGCCAAAAGCCGCGCGCAGTTCTTCGGGAAAGCGCGCTAAAACCTCGTTCATCAAGGCGGCGTCTTTGGTAAAACTTGTGAAAAGTGAGAAGAAAACAAAAATTACAGAAAGCAGCGCAACTGACCAGGTAATGACAGACCTGCGCTGCGCCCGGATTTCATGAAGAAAAATATTCGCGCTCATTTTCAGCCTACTCATAGTAATGCATGAAAATTTCTTCAAGCGAGGGTTCCTCGATACTGATGTCACTAACATCCGTCAACGCCAGTTTTCGCAAGATGTTATTAATGTCTCCGCGGAAGAAAAATTGCACCAGTCCATTTTCTTTCTGCAGGTTGCTTACACCCGGCAGGTCAGCCGAAATTGGATTTTCTCCATTCACATTCAGGCGGATCTTCTTGTAATTATTCTGCTGCAAGCTGCGTATATCGGATACTTCCACCAGCTTGCCCTCGCGGATAATCCCCACGCGATTGCACAAACGCTGCACTTCTCCCAGAATGTGCGAGGAAAAGAAAACGGTTACCCCGCGGTCATTCTCCTGGCGGATCAGGTCAAAAAACTTGCGCTGCATCAGCGGGTCAAGCCCACTGGTAGGCTCATCCAGAAAGAGCAGCCTGGGGCTGTGCAGCAGCCCCTGGACAATACCAACCTTTTTCTTATTCCCATAAGAAAGATCGCGGATGCGCCTGCCCAACTCAAGCTCCATCAAGTCTGAGAGTTCCTTTATACGGCTGGAGCTGTCACCTTTAAAGAAGCTTGCGGAATACTTCAGCAGGTCGATGACTTTCATATCTTCGTAATAAAACACCTCAGAAGGCAGATAGCCGATATCTTTGCGTATTTCCGCGCCGGCGCTGATGATATCCTTCCCAAACAAGCAGGCGGAACCGCTGGTGGGATGAATTAATGAGAGCAGCAAACGGATGGTGGTGGATTTGCCCGCGCCGTTTGGGCCGATAAATCCAAAGATTTCTCCTTCTTCTACCTCAATAGAAAGATCCACAATCCCCCGGGATTTGCCATAATACTTAGTGAGTTGATTAACTTCAATGACACGCATAAATAAACTCCATTATCTAAACCAAGGTCAGACAGAGCGCTTGAAGTGGGAAGGCATCCCGCTCAGGCAAACGGCAACAGAACCGAATTGGGAAATTATACTTTGGTTCGTGCCAGCCAATATCTACAGAAATTAAGATATTAAGACGAAACCTTGTCCTGACTCAAGCGGCGCGCTTTGCGCGGAACGTCCTTGACTTTGCTGATTAACAAGGCGCCGATAAGGGTTAGCACCAAGCTAACAGTAAACATAACCCTATAACCAAAAGCCTCCACCAGGATGCCGGCAATCACCGGAGAAATGAGCACAAAAACTCCTATCAGGCTGCGAGCCATGCCCAGATAGGTCGGACGCAGTTTTTCCTCACCCAGTTCCATCACTAGAATTGAATCCCCCAGGACCATACCAGCTGTGTACAATCCAAACATAAGAAAGACCAGGTAGTAAACCCACTCACTGCGCGCCAGAATCGCAAGAAGCATTGCGCCCCCCCAACTCAATACCGACGCCACCACTATGCGCTTTGGTCCAATTTTGTCCCCCAGCGCGCCTCCCAGGCTGTAGCCGATAATTCCGCTAAAGTAAAGCAGCGCGGTAAAAACGGCTGCGCGGGAATCAGAGAGATTGAAACGTTGGACGCCGTAGACCGCCAGGAATCCGCTGGCCATCGCGCCCAAGAAAATAACCGCGCGCCCAAGCAGATAGTAGCGAAAGTTTTTGTCTCTTTTGAGAATTGCTTTAAAGAGCTGGAGATCTATGATTTTCCTGGCGGGCTTCCCCTCGACCGGCGCTGCCAAATCAGTCTCCAACAGGTCACTTTTTTGAATCTCGCGCTCTGGTTCACGCGTGCGCGAATAGAAAGAGAAAGATATCCACTGAGCTATTACAGCGGTACCAAAACACAAGGCATAGTTTTGAGGATAAGGCAGTCGACTTAGAAAGATAGTTGCAAGCACGGAGCTGAGGATTCCCATCACCTGCGCCAGAACGCGCGAGATGCCATAGAAGCGTGCCCGGTGGGTCAGAGGAATCACGCTCGCCTGCACTTCTTGCCAGGGCAGCGCGATCATCCCACTGGCAAGCCCCCGCCAGCTGATCAGGAAAAAGAGCCCTATTAGGGCAGTAGATTTGGGAATACTGGGAACCAGCAAGGCAAGTGCAGGGAAAAAAATGTAAGGAATTCGTTCCACAACCGCCATTTTTATCGTGAAAGGCAGCTTTTGCTTGAGGTCGGACACGTACCCAGATAAAAACATCTGCGGCATGTACCAGCCAAAGGTCGCAATGGCAGGGATGAGACCAATCAGCAGTGGAGATTTAGTTAAGGTCGCGGCAAAAACCGGCACAATGGTGGTAATGGAACCAAATCCATCCCCAAAGATGAAGAACATCAGGTCGAGCGTTGCCACAGTTACATTATGGCGAAAATGCTTCGCCACGGGCGCCGGGACATCATCCTCGGGGCGGATAGTCATAAAGCCAGAAATAAATGATCGCAAGCGGTTTGCCATAAAAAAATCCAAGCCACTATTATAAAGGGAATTACCTCGGAATGGATACAAAGATGTCTTCCGGGCGGACAAATTCCGAAAGAATCTTTAACACTCCTCTTTCATCAAAAAAGCTGGATGCCTCATGCCGCGTCTTTGCCGGGAAAAAGCAGCAAGGTTTCAGGAGGAACAAGAAGCGCGTCTTCAGTAAGTACTACCTGCCAGCCTGTAATCAAATCAATCGTTGTTTGTCCTTGCCCGCATGCTGCTGCGGGGCAGCGAACACTACGTGTTGTTTCCGAGCGGTTTAAGAAGGCGAAGAGGGTTTTCGCCTCGCAATCAACGCGCCACGAGGCGGTCTCCTCTTCGTCATCAAGAGTCAGCAGTTGCCACTCCGCATTTGCCAAACCCGGGAAGCGTTCGCGCAGCGTGTTCAGAGCACGAATCAAATCCGCCAGGTCACTCTGCGCTGGAACTTCTTCCCAATTCATCGGCAGACGGGATTGGTCAAAACCGATGGAATGCGGGTCGTGAATCGATCTTGGCTGGCAAAGCGCGCTCTCTGTCCCAAAATATACCAACGGCTGCCCAGGCAGCAGGTAGAGCCAGCTGAGCGCCAGCCTCAGGCGGCGCGACCTACCGCCCGCCGCAAACAGGAAGCGGTTCATGTCATGGTTATCCAGAAAAGCCGGCCGGCTAAATTGCTGCGGAAAATACGAGGTACTTTCTTTCAGAAATCCCGAGAACCAAGAAATTGGCTTCGAGCGGAAAGCAAAGGTCTCTCGCAGCGCCTGGCAACTGAGGAAATCAAGTGTTCCATCCAGTCCGCCAGCAAAGCTGAGCTGCTGGTCCGCCGGGCGGGTCACTTCACCAAAGGTCCAACATTCCGGGTTTACTTCCCGGCATACCTTGCGGAACTCCACCCAGAAATCCAAACCCGGGCCAATAGCGTAGTCCAGGCGGTACCCGTCCACTCCCAGGCTCAGCCAAAAGCGCGCCGCCTCAAAAAGATGTTCTCTGGCCGGCGAGCCGTACGCCAGGTTTAGCTCCGGCATCGAGTGGACATTAAAGTAACTTTGGTATTCCGGCCAAGAATGCCACTTAAACCAAGCGGTGTAAGGGCTTTGTGGTGATTTAAGAGCCTCTCTCAAGGCTGGGTGCTGGTCAGAGACATGGTTAGCGACAAAATCGAGGATGACCCGCAGCCCAAGTTTATGCGCGGCGGCAAGCAGCTCCTGAAAATCCGTCAGGTTTCCGAAGCGGGGTTCAATCTGGAAATAATCGATGGTGTCATAACCATGATGACTGGGGCTGGCAAAGATTGGCGTCAGCCATATCGCGTTAAAACCCAACCCGCGGATATAGGACAATTTTTCAATCACGCCGCGCAGGGTGCCCCCAAAGGGGCGCGCCAGGTTTTCCTGTTGCAGCCAGTCCTTCCCCTCCCCCGGGCTGAAGCGGTCCACAAAAATCTGATAGATGCGAGCCGTCTCGCTCCAGGCTGGAACACCATCTTTCCCATACCAAATAGCGAATTGCTGCGCTTCTTGTGGTTCTCGGGATTGACAATCCGCGAAGAGCAGCTGGCCGCCTGTAGGCGCAGATTCTGCGGTCGGAAAACGGGCGTAGATCTGATAACGAAGCAGAGTCCCCTCTGGCTGCGGCGGCAGCTGCGCGCGCCACTCTCGCACCCATGCCCAGATTAAAGTATCCCAGCTGAGCCCAGCAGGCTCAAATGCAATTTCCGTGCAATCCTGCCAATTGTGCGTTGTATAACGGAGCGCCAGCTCATTTACAGGCAAATCACTGGAAGTATACGCAAATAAGGTGACTGCTTCTCCCGGCTTTGGAACAAGAGGGGTTTTCCTTCCAAAATGATGCACGCCGCGTGTGCGTTTAATTAGAAATGGCCCGCCTTTGGCAGGATCGTCCAGGTCACCGAAACTGTGGTCCCGTAGAGATTCAGGAATGCGTGAGTTCATCTTGGTTACCCTATGCTGATTTGCTTAATTGTAAGGCACTTTAGCAAAAATCAACGCTCCAAGCAAGCATAAGCGAAAACACGCAGAAAAACAGGCAGCGCCAGCCGGCGCTGCCTGTTATCAATAGAGAATGGATTACACACTGGGCGGTTTCTGCCCGGCATCGGCTTCTGTTTTCGTGGCAAACAATTTCAGAAGACGCTTCCAGCCTTCGCGGATATTTCCTTTTTGGAGACGCCAGGTTCCCACGATGCCATACGGCAGGAACATGACAATGAGGATGAACAACACGCCAAAGATGAGCGGCCAGCGCGCTCCAAACCAGGTGTAAAAGAACTGTTGGATGGTCTGGCTGATCGCGGCGCCAAAAATTGGGCCAATAAGCGTGCCCATACCGCCCATGATGGTCATAATCAGCGCGTTAACAGTTGTAACAGCCGAGATCATTGTTGGCGTGGCGCTCATGTTCCAGATAGAGAAGAACATGCCAGCAAAACCAGCGAACACCGAGGCCACCACAAACGCGATGGCGCGGTAAGTCACAGGGTTGTAACCAATCATGCGCATGCGGTCTTCATTTTCCCGATTAGCGACAATGATTCTGCCCGTGGGCGAATTTACAAAACGCCGCAGCAGCAGGTAGGAGACGCACAAGAAACCCAGCGTGATGAAATAAACCGTCAGGCGGTTTTGGGTCGGATTGAGCCACAGCGGCAGAGGAATGCCGTGCAGCCCTTCATCCGCGCCGGTCCATTCATGCAAATCGGTGGATTTGATGATGATGTACAGCGCCGTGGACAGTGCCAATGTGAGCATGGCAAAGTAAGTGCCCTTAAGCCGCATGGAAGTCAGCGCGAACATCAAGCCCACCGCTACAGAAACAAGCAGTACAACAAGGACAACAACCAGGAGAACCGCGATGGAGGAGACCTCGGCGCTGCCCAGGATCGCTGGGTTTTGCTTTAGGAAGTTTGGCGCCCAGTGCTTCATAAGCAAACCAAAGGCATACGCCCCACCGCCAAAGGAGGCAGCATGACCGAAGGAGAGAATGCCGCCAAAACCAATCAACAAATCATAGCTCATCGCAAAGACGGCCATGATGAAGAACGCTATCAGTTGACCCTGCCAGAACTTGGTTACGCCCTCGTTCAGCCCTGTGCCGGTAATAATGTTCAGAACGAAGGGCAGTAAACCCATCACCGCAATAAAGATCAAAAACGCCAGTTCTTTGACCTTTTTCGGTTTAGCAGCAGTTTTTTTGAACATAGTATTATCTGCCATTTCAGCTTACTCCTTCTTTCCAAACAGACCCTGCGGTCTGGTGAGCAGCACAATCACCATGATAATGACTGTAGAAGCTTCAGCAATCGCGGGCGAGAGAGAGAGTTTGAGCGCAAAGTAATCGCCAAAAGCGCGCGCCATGCCCAGGATCATCGCACCCACAAACGCGCCAATATAACTGCCCATGCCGCCAATCACAACAGTAATGAGGCCTTGCGTCTGGTAGGTATCGCCCATCAGAGGTTGAACCGGCAGAAAAGGCGCTGCGCCAATGCCGCCGAGCGCGGCCAGCCCCACGCCCATCGCGAAGACCAGCGTAAATACGGCTTTGACATTAATGCCCATCGCCTCAACCATATGAGGGTCCTGAACACCAGCGCGGATAATCATCCCAAGGCGGGTTTTGCTCATCACAAAAATAACCAGGATGAACATGGCAATCCCCAGCGCGATGATGAACAGGCGGTATGTGGGAACTGTTGCGCCGTAGATATCGATGGTGGAGCTCCCTTTTTGAAGCCATTCGACTATACTAGCTGCCTTGCCCGGCTGCGCGAATAACGGCGGTCGGGACATCTGATACGTAAGCGGATCCCACAAATATTGCACCAGTTCCCGGATGACATAACTGAGGCCCAGGGTCATAAGCAGGATAAAGGTCGGACGCACGTAAAGCGGTCGGATCAAGGCAATTTCCACCACCGCCCCAAATATGAACCCGAATGCCACAGCCAACAAAATTGAAAGCGCGAAGCGCAGATTGCCGTTCATCAGCAGGATGGATACCGATGCGGATTCACGCACCAAGGTGCTGACCATGGTCAGAAGCAAAAGCGCGGCGGGCATCAGCAGTTTTTTCCCGATAGGTTCTTTGGGGGCAAATTGGGTTTTGTCCCCGGGTTTGGAAGAAGCCACCGCGATTAACAAGCCGCTGATGAACATCAAAAACGGACGCAGCCAAAAAGATCTTAAAGCTTCCTGAGCGCTGATTTCGGCCAGCGGGTTCCCCACGGTGGTGGTAGTGGCCGCCACCATCGCGGTATCCGCAACGCTGAGGATATCAAAACCAACAAACGCCAGGACAAGCGCGGCCAGCGCCAACATATACGCGATCTTTGGCAGCGCTTTTTGCCACTTTTCGGAAATTTTCCAGGCAATCAGATAAGGTTTTACGATGGGAGTAATCAGCACACCCGCGCCAAAAGCGAGCAGAAAGGGCGCCATTCCAAAGATAAAGGTAGGGTTGGTGTAGAACTGCCAGCCGATATACGCGCCGAGCATGAACATGGAACCGTGCGCAAAGTTCAGCACATCCATGAGCCCAAAAATAAGCGTGAGGCCGGCAGCTACCATAAAGAACAGCGAACCAAGGGTCAGGCCGGAGAAAAGCGTGCTGATAAAGGCGCGCTGCCCAGCATAAGAATAGGCGCCCAGCACCGCCGCGACTATAAGCCCGGCGATTAGAAGTCCGATGAAGATTTTTCTACTTTTCGGATTCATTTTCCATCTCCAGTTCTTTTCGGGTTTTGATGCTCGCGCCAAGATAATGGTGGATAAGGTCCGTGTCCTCTACCAGGTCCTTCATCAAACCTTCCTGAACAGTCTTGCCATCGTCAATAATCGTATAACGCTCGGCCAGTTGACTTGCCATGATGAAATTTTGCTCGACCAGTAAAATTGTGGTGGTCTTGCTTAGTTTGCGAATGGCTTCCATCATCTGTTGAATCAGAATTGGGGCCAAGCCTTCGCTGGGTTCATCAATCAGAAGGAGTTTGTTCTCAGGCACAAGCGCCCGCGCGACTGCCAACATCTGCTGTTGACCGCCGGAAAGATGGTTGCCGGGCAGTTTGTACAGCCGTTTCAGGTCCGGGAAGAGTTCAAAAATGAAATCGGAATTCCGCGCAAAGTCACCTTTTTTCCGTTCCGCAAGTTTTAAGTTTTCCTGAACGGAGAGCGCGCGGAAAATCGCGCGGTTTTCGGGTACATAGCCAATACCCAGGTTGGCAATATTAAAGGCTTGTTTGCCCTGAATTTCCATCCCGTCGAAGATGATTTTCCCTTCGCGGGGTGGCGTCAATCCAATGATGGATTTGAGGGTTGTGGTTTTTCCCGCGCCATTCCGTCCCAACATCACTGTAATGGAACCTTTTGGAACGCGCACAGAAACGCCTTCCAAAATATGAAACTGACCGATGAAGGTTTCAATCCGGTCCACAACGAGCAAATCATTCACAAAAATTTGTTCGCTCATGCTAATTCTCCATACAGATCGCCCAGATACGCGGTTTGGACCTGCGGATTGTTGGCAATCTCATGCGGACTGCCTTCCGCGAGGACGCGTCCCTGGTTCATCACCGTAATCACATTGGAGATGGACATAACCATATCCATGCGGTGCTCCACCAAGATCGCTGTGCGGTCGCGGTGCTGGACCACGCGCTTAATGATGTTGATCAAGTCGGGCACCTGTTCAGAAGACATGCCCGCAGTCGGTTCATCAAAGAGGAGCAGGTCTGGGCTGCAGGCAATCATGATGCCCAGCTCCAGCTTGCGTTTTTCGCCGTGCGGCAGGTTGCGCGCAAACACCCATTCCCGCCCTTCCAGACCAACGATGCCAATCACCTCTTCAGCCCGATCTATATAATGCCGGAAGCTATCCGCCAGGTGGAACATCTTGAAGTTGTCCTTGCCCATCGCTTGCGCGGCCAGGCGGACGTTCTCCAAAACGGTCAGGTTCGGGAAGATATTCGTAATCTGGTAAGAGCGGCCAATCCCCAGGTGCGCCCGCCGTTGGGGAGACACCTGGGTGATATCATTCCCCTTAAAAAGGACGCGCCCGCTTGAAGGCGGCATAACGCCGCTCAACAAGTTGAACAAAGTTGTTTTTCCAGCGCCGTTGGGTCCAATGATCGCGTGGATGGTGTGTTCCCGTACCTGCAGGCTGACATCATCCACCGCGACTAAGCCGCCAAAAGCCTTGGAAAGGTTCACAGCTTCGATTAATACTTCATTAGCCATTCCAATTTATCCTTCGTTAGTTTCCTGAGTGCAGTTTGCTTCTAATAATCAAAAAAACAAATAATGCCCTGCCTATCAGCTGCACCCATTCGGGTTCGCTTGTCCGGAAATTCTTGGTTTGAAGTAAACAGGGAGGGACGTATTGTCCCTCCCTATTTCATTGCAGTAGATTACTGACCCAGGGTCGGCAGAGTGCCGCAGCGAGCCGCGTAATCGCCTTCGAGCGTGCAGGGCACACCCAGTTCGTCGAACTTCGAAACATAGATGGTCTCGAAGAAGCGGTATTCGTTGATGCCGTCGTCATCCAGATCGGGGTCGAGGTTGACCAGTTTGAGGATGTTCATCGGCTGTTCGCAGACGTGATCTTCGGGGCGGATGTGATAGGTGCCCTTGGGGCCTTCAAAGGTGAGGCCTTCCAGAGCAGCAATCATTGCTTCGCCGCTGGTGTCGCCGCCGGTCTTTTCGAGGGCGGTCGCGAGGGCGATAGCGGAAGCCATACCGCCAGCAGTGAACAGGTCGGGATAGGCGTTGATGGCGCCGTCAGCGGCATCTTTGTATTTGGCAACGTGATTTTCCACCAGCCAGCTGTTGACAGCATTGTCAGCGGCAGTGTAGTGGTAAACGTTCAGACCAACAGTGCCCAGCACGTCCTCACCGAATACTGCGGTGAAGGAGGCGTTGTCGCCGAAGCCGGTACCAACGGTCATCACATCCAAGGCGCCCATGTCAGAGAGACCCTGGAAAAGGGTTACATAACCGGTGCCGGACCAGGTCAGGAACAGGTTCTTCGCGCCGGAATCCATAGCCTGCTGAATGTAGGGGGTGAAGTCAGTGGTCTCGAACGGAGCGTAGATGTCCGCAATCAATTCGCCGCCGAATTTTTGGACGGAGTACTTGAGGGCAGCGCCGGAAGCCTGGCCAAAGGCATTGTCAATGCCGATATGGGCAAAGGTAGGTCCAACGTTTTCCACCAGGTACTTGGCGATGATGAGGGTGTCATCAAAGCTGGTGCGGGCGGTGCGGAACACGTAGGGATTGAAGTACTTGCCCGTGGTGAAGTAAGAAGCGGCGGGGTCAACCATCAGGATGATCTCGTTTTCGAGCGCAACAGTGGTCAGGGCAGCCGCGGAAGCGGAAGACACAGGACCCTGGAGCAGTTCGACGCCGTCTTTTTCAATCAGTTCGAGCGCGAGGGCGACCGCTTTTTCGGGGTTGCCTTCGTCGTCTTTGACGATGACTTCCACCGGGCGATTGGCGATAATCCAACGTCCCTGGTCGTCTTTGTTGCCGCCGGACATGTATTCGAGGCCGAGTTCAAAACCACGCTGCTGCTGCAGACCGTAGAGAGCCATGGAGCCAGACATCATGCCGATCTGGCCAATTTTCAGAACGGGACCAAGCTCAGCGGCAGGCGCTTCATCGAGGCCGGTGAATTGATCGGCGGTGTAGTAACCGGAGTCAATGATGGCGGCTTTGACGTTGGCCT
>JAGOML010000024.1:0-25355 GCA_017993575.1 Anaerolineaceae bacterium
TTTCCTGCCCAAATGTCGCCAGTGAGTTCGGCACGCCGTTTTCGGCTTCTGCCGAAAGCGCCGCGGCAGTCACACGCGCGGTGCGAAGAGCGGTCAGTCTGCCTATCAGCATCAAACTGGCGCCCAACGTCCCCAATATTGGCCAAATTGCCAGAGCGGTGGCAGAAGCGGGAGCGGATGCCATTACCGCGATTAACACCATGCCCGCTATGCTGATAGACGCGCGCGCTGGCCTCCCCATACTAAAGAATCGCAGCGGCGGCCTCTCAGGGCCGGCGCTCAAACCTATTGCCTTGCGCTGCGTCTATGAAATAGCCCGTTCAGTGTCTATTCCAATCATCGGCACTGGCGGGGTTAGCACGGGTAAGGACGCGGCGGAGATGATCTTAGCCGGCGCGAGCCTGGTAGGGGTGGGCTCAGCCGTTTGGCAGGATGGACCTGCCGCCTTTACCCGCATTGGCGCAGAACTGCTGGCATTTATGCAAGAGACTGGGTACGACACGATAGGAACGATGCGCGGGAGGGCCGCGCGATGAACCGAGATGGGCTGTTTGAGGTTTATCAGGTTAAATCAACGCGGCAGGAAAATCCCCGCACGCATACGCTGACGTTTGACGCGCCTTTGCCCTCCGACCCAGGCCAATATGTGATGGCCTGGCTGCCGGGTATTGGGGAAAAGCCTTTCAGCATCAGCGCGAACGATCCGCTGGCGCTGACCATCTGTGACGTCGGACCTGTCAGCCAAGCTCTGTGCGCGCTCCAACCGGGTGAACGTCTCTGGGTGCGCGGTCCGCTGGGAAAAGGGTTCGTTTTATCCGGTGATACGCACATTTTGGTAGGTGGAGGTTACGGGGCTGCGCCGCTCAGTTTGCTGGCTAAGCAAGCCCGCGCAAGTGGACACAAAGTTGTGGTGTGTCTGGGCGCGAAGACCAGGACGGACCTGCTGATGCTCGAACAGTTTGAGGCGATGGGCTGCAAGCTTTTGGTTGCCACCGAGGACGGCAGCGCGGGCGCGCAGGGATTGGTGAGCCTGCCATTGCTGGACGCGCTGCAGGAGAACATCCCAGCAGAAGTTTACGGCTGTGGGCCGGCTGGCATGCTGTTGGCTGTTCATCAGCTTTGCAGCCGCGCGTTGGTTCCCATGCAGCTTTCCTTTGAAGCGCTGATCCGCTGTGGCGTGGGTTTGTGCGGCTCCTGCGAGTTAAGCGAAGAAACCTGCCAGCAGCTGGGAATTCCATTTGGTTTTTTGGTTTGCCATGACGGACCGGTGCTCACGCCAGGGGTCTGAATAGAGAGCAGGCGTTTTCTCCTGTTTGTCATTCCCCGACGAATTTTGGCATCACGCAATTCCTTGGATTTCCCATCAGTTTCTGAGTTTTTTCGGTGATTGCAGTACAATTAACAAGCCGTCGTTTTCTATTCGAAAGGAGCAAGTCTTTCGTAATCGCATTTTTTCCAATCCGTTCAAACAATTTAAACAGGAGAAAAGATGAAAAAAGGTTTTTGGCTGTTCAATTTGATCTTGGTCCTCGCGCTTGTGCTTTCTGCCTGCGCAAAGACCCCGGCTGAAACGGAAGCCCCTGTTGTGGACTGCCGCGCCCAGACGACCTCCGAAGCTGTGGGTTCCTATCAGGTTCCCGCGCCTATCGAGGGCTGCTACAATGTCGCCTTTGTGTATGTAGGACCGCATGACGACGGCGGTTGGTCACAGGCGCATGATGTTGGCCGCCTGTATGTGGAGCAAAGCCTGGAAGGCGTGCACACCGCCTACGTTGAAAACGTGGCGGAAGGCGCTGATTCTGAGCAGGTTACCCGCTCCCTTGCCCGGAAAGGTTTTGATGTAATCTTCACCACATCCTTTGGCTTCATGGACTCTTCCGAAACAGTGGCCAATGAATTTCCGGATGTGGATATCATCCACGTCAGCGGCTATAAGGCCAATGGCGCGAACTTTGGCAACCTGATGGGCGCCATGGAGAACATCAAGTACCTGGCAGGCATGTTGGCTGGTTCCCGCGCAAAACTGGACGGAAACCCCAAGCTGGGCTACATGGCTACCTTCCCAATCCCCGAAGAGCTTCGCCTGGGCAATGCTTTCGCGCTGGGCGCTCAGAAGACCTGCCCGGAATGCACCATTGACGTGCGCTTTATCAACACCTGGCACGATCCAATCCTTGAACAGGAAGGCGCAAAGTCCCTCTTCGACGCTGGCGCGCAGGTGGTCATGACCGGCGCGGACACCCCCGCCCCTGCCCTGGCTGCCCCCGCAGGAAAATGGGGCATCACCTATGACTATAAAGGCAACTGCACACTGGATTCCTGCCTGACCTCCATGTACTGGAATTGGGGCGTCATCTATGCGGATATTGTCGAAAAATCCCGCGCTGGCACCTGGAAGGGCGGTTGGGAGTACTTCGATGGCGACTCTGGCGGACTCGGTCTGTACGGCTTCATGGAAGGCGAGACGCTGATGCCTGGTGTCGCGTCGCTCCCGGAAGCAGACCTGCAGCTGGTGCGCGAAACCCTGGATAAGATGCTCAAGGGCGAATTTACCCGCTTTGACGTCTTCAAAGGCCCTATCACGGATAATCAGGGCAACCTGATCCTTGCTGACGGCGTTAGCATGGAACAGCTTGACCTGGATGGATTCAAGCAGTTTGGCAGCGAATGCAAGACCTGCATGTACTGGTGGAACGAAAACGTCACGGCGGAACTGCCTGACCTGTAGAATATCACACCATCATTTCCAGGAGATGACCAAATGGTCACCTCCTGGAAATATATGCCTGAGGATAAAAGAGCCTTGACCTAGCGAGGGGCTCGCGGGGCAATTCTATCGGAAAGAACAGATGACAATCACACCCCAGGAACAAATCAATGCGGTCGAAATGCGCGATATTGTGCTGCGCTTTCCGGGCGTGCTTGCCAATGACCACGTCAACTTTACGCTCAGGCGCGGGGAAATCCACGCGCTTCTGGGTGAAAATGGCGCGGGAAAAAGCACACTGATGAATATTCTTGCCGGGCTGTATAAACCAGAATCCGGCACAATAAAAATAAATGGTGAACGCGCGGTGTTCAACTCCCCGCGGGACGCGATTAGCCGGGGCATAGGCATGGTCCATCAGCATTTTATGCTGGTGCCCACACAAACAGTCACAGAGAATATATTGTTAGGACTGGATAAGCCGGGCTTTATAATGCGTTTACCGCGCTACGACCAAAAAGTCGCTGACCTGGCTGAAAAATATGGGTTAAAAGTCCAGCCAGATGCCAAAATCTGGCAACTTTCCGTGGGAGAGCAGCAGCGAGTCGAAATCCTGAAAACCCTTTATCGCGGAGCGGAAATTTTGATTTTGGACGAACCGACAGCCGTACTGGCTCCGCAGGAAATCCAGGAACTGATGGAGACGCTGCGACTGATGGTCCAACAGGGGAAATCCATTGTGTTCATCAGCCACAAACTGAACGAAGTGAAGCAAGTGGCAGACCGGTTGACGGTATTGCGCAAGGGCAAAGTGACCGCGGACGGCATCAACCTTGAGGATGTGAATAAAGAGACTCTGGCCGAGCTGATGGTCGGTCGGAAAATAATTTTCCAACTTGACAAAAAGCCCCATACCCCGGGAGAGGTTATTTTAGAGGTGCAGAATGTTTCAGCGCTTAATAACCGCGGACTGCCGGCACTCAGGAATATTTCATTATCGCTGCGCCAGGGAGAAATTCTGGGCATCGCGGGTATCGCGGGCAACGGACAAAGCGAATTAGCCGAAGTTATCACCGGAATGCGCCCCTGCCAGGGGAAAATCCTGATTAACTGTCAGGATGTTGCTAATCAATCCCCCAAACGGGCGATTGACCAGGGTACAGCCCACATCCCGGAAGACCGCACCGGCGTGGGAACCGCGCCCGGCATGGCGCTCACTGGCAACATGATCATGAAATCTTACGATCACGCCCCAATTAGTCAGAAATGGCGCATCAGCTACACTGCCGCCCGAGAATTTGCCCGGAACCTTAAAGAAAAATACGATATTCAGGCACCCAGCCTCACCACGCAGGTCAATAAACTTTCGGGTGGAAACCTGCAGAAAGTCATTCTCGCGCGGGAAATTTCCTGCGGACCCAAGTTGATTGTGGCGGTGCAGCCAACCCGCGGGCTGGACGTTGGGGCGATCGAAAGCATCCAAAACCTGCTTCTGGAACAACGCGATAACGATGCGGCGGTGCTGCTCATTTCCGAGGAGCTGGACGAACTGCTGGATCTATCAGACCGGATCGCCGTCATTTTTGAAGGCGAGCTGGTTGGCGAATTCCCAAGCACGGAGGCTGACCTGAAGACGATTGGGTTGATGATGACAGGGGAATTGAGGAGACAGGAATGAGCGCTCCATACCGCCTGCGCATCCAAAAACGTACGGAGGAAGTCCCGCGCTGGCTGCCAATGGCTACCTCAATTGGCGCGATTGTCCTGGCATTCCTTATCAGTGGAGTGATCCTTGCAATTATCGGCGGAGATCCAATCAGAACGTTCCGCTACTTTTATAACGCGGCATTCGGCAGCTGGGGAGCGCTTTCGGATGTGGTGGTCAAAGCCACGCCGTTGCTGCTGATCGGCTTGGGGTGCGGGCTGGCATTCCGCATGCGCCTCTGGAACATTGGCGCGGAAGGCCAGTTTTACATGGGCGCGTTTTTTGCCAGTCTGGTACCTTTGGTGCCTCTGGTGGACATGCAAACGACCCCCAGGTTCGTAATCTTGGTCATGATGGCGCTGCTTGGGATGCTGGGCGGTGGGTTATACGGTTTTATCCCGGGTTGGTTGAAGGCCAAATTCCATGTGAGCGAGATCATTTCCACGCTGATGCTCAACTATGTGGCGGTTTTCTGGAATAATTACTGGATTTACAGCGAGTTCAGCGATGCCGGCTTCCAGATGACGCCAATGTTCCCAAAATCCGCCTGGCTTCCGCGCCTTGCGGACTATGCCCGAGAAGTGAAAGCTTTTTCCGGGATCACGCTGCACCTCGGAGTTGTTTTTGGCATCATTGCCGCCTTCATTATCTGGATTATCATGACCCGCAGCCGCTGGGGCTACGAAATCAATTTGATTGGCGATAACCCCCAGGCTGCCCGGTACGCAGGCATTGATATTACCCGCAATGTGATCCTGGTGTTCATGCTTTCCGGCGCGCTGGCAGGGCTGGCAGGCATGTCCGAAGTTAGCGGCGTGGTGCACCGCTTGCAGGAACGCATTTCGACCAATTACGGCTTCTCCGGCGTGATTGTAGCCTGGCTGGCCAAGCTAAACCCTTTTGCCACCATCCTGGTTTCCTTCCTGTTCGGGGCGCTGATTGTCGCCGGCCGGGAAATCCAACCTTCCGGTCTGTACTTCTTCATTCAGGGCACCATTCTGTTCCTGGTAATCAGCAGTGATGTTTTGCTGCGCTACAAAATTGAGCTGGTCCGCACGGCTCCGGAGGCAGTCAAGTGAGCTTAGAAATTATTCTCAGATCCGGTCTGGCAACAGGGACGATTCTGCTCTTCGCGGCAATCGGAGAAATCCTGACCGAGCTCGCCGGCATCCAGAACCTGGGTGTGGAAGGCATGATGCTGCTCGGGGCAATGGCAGCTTTCAAGACCGCCCTGGCAACGGGAAGCCCCTGGTTAGGCTTACTGGCGGGCATCGCGGCGGGCGGGCTGCTCAGCCTAGCCCACGCTCTGGTCACTATCCACTTCCAGGCAGACCAGGTGGTCAGCGGTTTATCGCTTACCTTTTTGGGGACTGGATTGGCGCTGGTGCTGGGTGAAGGCTTGACCGGGCAAAACGCGCCGCTTATTCCTAATGTGACTATTCCGCTCGCTTCCAAAATACCTTGGTTTGGTCGCATTTTCTTCGCGGATTTGAATTTGTTGGTGTACATCGGCTATTTGTTGATACCCATCGCCTGGTGGTACATCAATAAAACCCGTCCGGGCATGCACTTGCGCGCGGTTGGCGAAAAGCCAGCCGCCGCGGACAGTCTGGGCATAAATGTTTACGGCGTGCGCTACTTTTATACTTTTGTGGGCGGCTGCCTGGCCGGACTGGCTGGGGCAGCCATAAGCATCGCGATTTCTCCGGGCTGGTACAGCAACCTGACCACATCCGGGCAGGGCTGGATCGCGGTGGCGCTGGTCATTTTCGCGCAGTGGAACCCGATGCGGGCGGCTTTGGGCGGCTACTTATTTGGTATGCTGCGCCGCTTTATGCTGGACTTACAGGGTCCGATGCTATTGTTCGGGATGCGCAATCCGTTCTTTTATAACCACAACCTGGTGTTCTTTCTGCAAATGATGCCGTTCCTGCTGACGATTATCGCGCTGGTGTGGGGTTCCGCATCCGCGCGCAGGCAGCGCATTGGCGCGCCTGGCGCGCTGGGAACGCCGTACGTACGCGGAGAACGAGGGTGAAATTTTCGCGCGGGAAAGAGGAGGCGTTGCAGCCTCCTCTTTTTGTTTTACACATCAGGGAATGTGCAAGATAGGACAGAGCGCAAATTTTTTTAGTCATCCCCGCTTTGGCAACCAGACAGATAGTTTTTTCTCTGGCTGGGTGCGCATCTTGGCTGCGCGGCTGTTTTTATACTCTAACCAGAGTATAAGCACTGACGCATTACCGGCATGGCAGAGAAAGATCCTTCACTGCGTTCAGGATGACAGACAAAACCGGGCAGCTCGGCTGATACACACCTGGGTGTTTTCAGGAACACGGACAAAAAATGGGAATGCCGGATGATAAACGCCTGGGTGCTGTGCGCCTTGGGAATTGGACTGTCCTGACTGCGTATTTGCAGGACCAGTGAATTATGGCCGATCGGTTTACAGCCTGGAGGGCAAATGCCTTTTCACTTTGCGGAGGGTTTGATTACTTCTCAAGCACAGCCCGCGCGCTGCTGGCAATCACAGCCCGCTGCGCATTCGTAATCGGGCAGTACTCAGAGTTTGCCTGGGAGGTATCCTTGTTCTCCACCAACAAAATTGTCGCGTTTCGGCTCAGTACCGCGTTGTGCCAGGCACTTCGCTTGACGTTGTAGAGCTTTAGGGGTTGCATCCTTTCTACGCGCAACTCTCCCGAGCCGTCACCACCTGTTAGGAAGAGCAGCGCCTCGCCTTCCAGCAGCACAAAAACCTCATCCGTCTCCAGGTGGCGTTCCAGATGGACCATTTCAGCGGGATGCATGTCATCGCAGTAGCGCAGCAGGGCCACCCGCCAGCAGTTGAAGTCAATCAGCGGTTTATAGCCATCACCAGTATATTCAAAAACTTCCAATAGTCTGTTGTCCATGCGGTTCTTTGCCTCAACTTAGTCTAAACTGCAGGCGTGCCAAGCCTGACCTCAACATATACTTCCTCGCGCGCGTCCGCAGGAACTGGAATTACCGTCCCATTGATTTCAGCGCCGTCCACCTTCAAGGTACAGGTGTTGCCCGCCCCCACGCGAATCACGTTAATCAGGTAGCGGGTGCCGCGGAATTCGCGCACAGCCTGGAAACCCTCCCAGCTTTCGGGGATGACTGGCTGGACGCTCAAGCCGCCCATTTCCGGCCTGATGCCCAGGATGTGCTGCGTGATTGCGGCAAAATTCCAGGAGGCGGTGCCAGTCAGCCAGGAGTTTTTTGCTTCTCCATGGGTAGCCGCGTCTTTGCCGGCAATCATCTGGGCGTATACGTACGGTTCGCAGCGGTGCACTTCGCTGATTTGCTCACGGGCGGATGGGCAAATGCGGGTGTAATAGTCAAATGCGCGGTCTCCTCTACCTATCCTGGTTTCTGCAATCATGATCCAGGGGTTGTTGTGACAGAAAATTCCGGCATTTTCCTTGTATCCGGGCGGATATGTGGATATTTCCCCCAATTTCAGGTCATAACGCGTATATGCAGGCTGTAAAATGACGATACCGTGCGGCGTTGCCAGACGTTCTGCAACTGAATCAAGCGCGGTTCGCGCCTTGCCGTCCTCCACGCCCAAACCCGCCATCACGCACATTCCTTGCGGCTCAATAAAAATCTGCCCTTCAGTGTTTGACGCTGAACCGATCGGTTCTCCAAAAGCGTTGTAAGCGCGCCGGAACCAGGCGCCGTCCCAGCCGGCAGCCCACACCGCGGCTTCCATCAGACGGGCTTTCTCGCGGTAAAACTCCGCGGGTTGTTGGAAAAAGCTAGCGTTCTCCAGGCGATGCAGCTCCGCCAACTGGACCATATCCTGGGCGGCAAGCACAAAGAGGCCCGCGATGAACACGCTCTCCGCGACCTTACCCTCCTGGTTGGTGGTAGTCTGGAATGATTGGCCTGGGATTTCTGAGAAACAATTCAGGTTCAGGCAGTCATTCCAGTCCGCGCGCCCAATCAACGGCAGCCCATGCGGGCCAAGCGCGTTGAGGGTGTACTGCATGGCGCGCTGCAGATGCTCATAGAGCGGCATTTCGGAACCGGGTTGGTTCTCATACTGCACAAGCTCATCCAGAATGGAGGTGTCTCCTGTCTCTTTTACATACGCGGCGGTGCCCAAAACCAGCCAGAGCGGGTCATCATTAAAACCGGAACCTACGTCGTTGTTGCCGCGCTTGGTCAGGGGTTGATACTGGTGATATGCACCGCCATTTTGCAGTTGGGTGGCTGCCAATTCGAGGATGCGCTCGCGCGAACGCTCCGGGACCAGATGCACAAAACCCATCAAGTCCTGATTGGAATCCCGAAAGCCCATCCCCCGTCCAATGCCGGATTCAAAATAGCTGGCGGAACGGCTCATATTGAAGGTAACCATACACTGGTAGGCATTCCAGATATTGACCATGCGGTTTGTGTGCAGGTCGGGCGTATGCACCTGGAACTTTGCCAGAAGGCGCTCCCATTCCGCTTTGAGTTCCCCGAAAGCGCTGTCAACGCTTTGGGGCTGCAAGAAACGCTGTAATACGGGCAGGATGGTCTCTTTGTTGATTGTCTGTGAACCAGCCGGCGCAAACTTCTCCGCCGGGTCGTTTTCATGGTAGCCCAACAGAAAGATAATCCTACGCGCTTCACCTGTCTGCAAGTGCAGCTTAAGATGGTGAGAACCAATCGGCTGCCACCCATGCGCCGTGGAGTTAGCAGACTCACCGCGCTCTACCACGATGGGGTCATCCCATCCACGATAAGCGCCGAGGAAATCTTCGCGTTGAGTGTCAAAACCCGCCAGGGCATCAGAGCAAGCAAAGAAGGAAAAGTGGTTGCGCCGTTCCCGGTACTCGGTCTTATGAAAAATCGTCCCAGCCAGCGGGCTGCCGACTGGAGCGTCCATCTGAGGGGCCTCAACTTCACCGGTGTTAAAGTTGCGTTGAAAATTCGTCTGGTCGTCCCAAGCATCCCACAGCGCGAATTCCACGGCTGAGAACAGGCTGATTTCCGCCGGCGTTTGCCGCTTATTGGTGATGGTGACATCCCATATCTCCAGGGGAGCATCCAACGGCACAAAGAATTTCGCGCTGGTATCAATCCCGGCAGCTGAAGAGTGGATAAGGGTGTATCCAAGCCCCTGTCTGCATTCATAAGCATCCAATTTCGCGCGCATGGGCATCCATCCCGCGGACCAGCGCCGACCGTTCTCATCATCACGCAGGTAAAGATAGCGACCGCCCATATCCAACGGGGCGTTATTGTAGCGATAACGCGTGATTCTGCGCAGACGGGCGTCTTTGTAAAAGCAGTAACCGCCGCCAGTGTTGCTGATCAGACTGTAAAAGTCCCGACTTCCGAGGTAATTAATCCAGGGCAGGGGTGTATCCGGTCGGGTGATCACATATTCCCGGGCTTTGTCATCAAAATAACCGTACTGCATATGCTCTCCTTTGCTCTCATGCCAATAATCGGCATTCCGTCCACAGGTTCGTACTTTCTGGTCACTTAATCCAAGAAGATTATAAACGCCAACCAGCGATTTATTGCGGAATAAGGAGCAAAGCTCTGCCAGGCCGGGTATACTTTTACATGGACTGGCAAATCCCGCGGCAGTCCTCTACAATCTTGGGTTGGAAATGACACAGCTATGAGCACAGCAGCAATCTCAACTAACAATGTTCCCGCGCCTGAACCACAGCGTCTGGTGTGGGTGGACTTACTGCGCATTGCAGCGTCTGTTCTGATTGTGGCGTTGAACCTGACCCAGGTTCAACTCAGGAGCCTGCCAGTCAACGCCCCCGGTTGGCAGTCCATAAACCTGTATCTCGGGGCAGCGCGCGCCGCAACACCCCTTTTCACGATGGTGGCGGGAATTCTTTTCCTCGGGCTCGGTAAGCAGCGCACTCTCGGGCAATTGCTAAAGGGACCCGTCCGGAAAATTGTTGTTATATCCATTGTCTGGGCGATGATTTACGCGGTATTTACTATACTGACCAATTCATCCAGCGCGGGCACCCTGTCAGGACGCTTTGCCGCCCTGGTGATTTCCAGCCATTACCACCTTTGGTTCCTGCCTGTGCTGATCAGCCTGTACTTGCTATCACCTTTTCTTCAACTCATTGTGGACAAGGGCGGCAGCAGCACGCTCGGATACGCGTTTGTGCTGCTTATTCTGGGTCTGCTGGGGCACACCTTGGTATTGAGTGGGGATCTAATTCCGATGGCAGACTGGGTCAGCACAGTCGCGGAGAAGTTCCCGGTTGGCAGAGTTTTGCTTTTTGCTGGCTATTTTCTAATGAGTGTTCATTTGCGCCAGAATTTTACTGGCAACCGAAAACTACGCGCTCTCATTTATGTGCTGGGTTTGTTTGGCGTACTGGCAAACGCTGCCGTAACAAGCCTGGCATCCCATCGCCTTGGCGCTACTGACCTGCGCTTCTCAGACCCCCTTTCCATCATGACATTCTTTGTGGCCTTGGCTGTATTCGTCTTTTTCAGGTCAAAAGTGAGCACAATAACATTCTCCCCGCGCCTTAGCTGCCTGATTGCCAATGTGTCCCGACTTACGCTGGGAGTTTTTCTCATCCATCCACTCGTGATTTATTTCCTTGAAAAAGCATTGAATCTTAACCTGCTTTCATTTACTCCAAACGTTTCTGTCCCTCTCCTGACCGCGCTTGTTTTCGCCCTAAGCGCCGCGCTCATTTACGCCCTCAAAAAGGTACCCTTTCTCTGCTGGATGGCCTGAAAGCCGCCGGGGCGCGCTTCCTTCCTACCTCCGCTTCTTGTTATAATTGCATCAGCAATAACACTCACCTATGCCATTGCGAAGAGGAGCCTATGTTTTCGACTTTTAAAGAAGCGCATGATTATGTCCGCGCGCAGCAGATCGAATTGGTTGACCTGCTTTACTGCGACTTATGGGGCCACCTGCATCATCTCACGCTGGCAGCCAGGGAATTCACGCAAGACGTGATGACGGAGGGTGTTGGTTTCGACGGCTCCAGCGTGGGTTTCAAACACGTAAATGCCGGCGATATGGTGCTCATCCCAGACCTTAGCACAGCGTTTGTGGACCCCTTCCACAGCCAACCCACCCTTGCTTGCCTTTGCAGTGTGTACGAAGCGGATACAAAAGAGCTGTACCAGTTCGACCCACGCGAAATCGCTCGACGCGCAGAAAAGTGGATGATTTCTACTGGCATCGCGGACAAATCCTTGTGGGGTCCTGAATTTGAGTTTTATATCTTTGATCAAATCACTCTCAAAAACAGCCCCGCCCTCACCCTTTGCCAAATCGATTCCGGGGAAGCAAACTGGGGCACTCTTGTGAACCCTAATGGTTACGCGCTGCCGGACAATCAGGCTTACCAGGCAGCCCCGCCCTGCGACAATTACTATCAAATCCGGGACGAGATTGTGGTCACGCTGGAAAAGCTCGGCATACCAGTTAAATATCATCATCATGAAGTAGGCGGACCCGGGCAATCTGAAATTGAAACACCCTTGCTTGGCATCACCGAAGCGGGCGACGCGGCGCTGCTAGTTAAGTATGTCGTCAAGATGACTGCGATGCGCGCCGGAAAGACTGCGACATTCCTTCCCAAACCCATTTATGGCCTGGCTGGCAGCAGCACGCATTATCACCAGCTGCTGACCAAGGGCGGCGAAAACCAGTTTTACGATCCCAAGGGCCTGTCTTTGCTCAGCCGAACCGCGCTGCAATACATCGGTGGAATGCTAACGCACGCGCCGGCCGTGATGGCATTCACCAACCCGAGCCCCAATTCGTACCGCCGCCTGGTGCCTGGTTTTGAAGCGCCTATCAAAGCAATTTTCTCAGTTGCCAACCGCAGCGCGGCCATTCGCATTCCCAAATACGCTACCGCCCCGCAGGCTGTGCGCATGGAATTCCGCCCCCCAGATGCCACAGGCAATGCCTACCTGTCTATGGCAGCAATGCTGATGGCTGGCCTGGCTGGCGTCCGGGATGAAATCGACCCAACGGTAGCCGGTTTTGGGCCAATCTATGACAATATCTTTGACTGGTCAGAAGAGCGCCGCGCTACGATTAAATCCCTGCCAACCTCGGTTGACGCGGCGATGAGCGCCCTGGAAAATGACCCGGGATTTCTTAAGGAAGACGGGATCTTTGACGATACCCTGATTCAAACCTGGGTTAATACCAAACGCAAAGAAGCGGAAAGGGTCAATCAACGCCCTACCCCATTCGAGATTGAGAATTATTACGACTGCTAATCACCAGGTCTGGCCACCGTATTCACAGTTTTTCGGTAGATGCTTTGATAACCCATCAGGTCGCCAGACCAGATGTTCCAAATAAAAAAGACAGGTTGTGAGTAACAACCTGTCTTTTTGTTTGTCTATTGCAATCTACGGCTCCGTTGGATAGCCAGCATTGAGCCAGGCTTCAAAGCCCCCCTTGATTGGATTGGCTTTCGAGAAATTGGCTTGCAACATCAGGAACGCCGCACGGGCGCTCGTGTTTTCATCTGGTCAGGTACAGTAAGTGATATACCACTGGTCTGGGTCCAGGCTTGCAAGCTGATTCTCCAGGATGTCCAGGGGTAGATTTATTGCACCGATAGCATGCTGCGCTTCGTATTGCTCTGCGGAACGCGTGTCCACAAGGACGGCTTCGCCATTGCGCACAGCCTGATAGGCCTCCTGAACGCTGAGGCGGGGAACGTCATCCTGAGATTTGATAATCGGATTGCCGCTCAGAGCGCGTGCGCCCTGATAGACCAGCACTCCCACGCCAATCAAAGCAAACGCAAGGATAAGCATGATTGGCAGCGGGATATTCTTTCGTTTTGTTCTTTTGGTCGGTTTCTGCATCCATTCACCTCTCTATACCGATTTTTCCACATTCATTGGTAAATTGAAAATTTTCGTATACGCTTCCTCTTAAGCACAGCAAGGTTCTGTTTTTCAGCTCGGATGAGGGCATTTGTGCAAAAAAGGGCAGATTCTTTCGCCAAATGGGAAAAATTCGTATATAATGAGTCTAACTGAAACAATGTCTGTGGATTTGGATGGACTTGTGCGAAAGCCGCACAATCCGAATTTCTAAATCAACCAATTATTCATTCATATTTGCTGTAAATATCTTTGATTTCCAGAATGCCTGAACTGCGTTCCAGTTTTCAGCTTTCTGCACCTGACAAACACCTATAAAGTTGCTCATGCTTTCTTTTGAGTAACGGTCCTTCATGTAACATTATCGTATTGTGAATGGCGGTGTAAGATGTCAAATAGCAACCAGGCAATCGAACAGAAGAAAATTGCGTATTTGGAACTGTTGGCAGAAGTGGCATCGATGTATTATGAGCAGCAACTCACGCAAGCAGAAATTGCCGATCAACTCTTCATTTCCCGGTCGCGAATTTCCCGATTAATAGCGGCCGCGCACAAAGAAGGCATCATCTCAATTAAGGTCCACCATTTTGGCGAGCGCGCATACGAGCTAGAAGATCTCTTAAAGCGCGCTTACAATCTCAAAGAGGTCATTGTTGTAAACAACCTTGAAAAAACAAATATCGAGACCCTAAACCAGATGGCAGCATTTGGTGCTCGCTATATTGATTCACAAATTGATGAGGTAAAGATAATTGGCGTCTCCTGGGGAAGATCCCTTGCCGCAACCATCGAGGCTTTAAAAGGTTCCAGCGCCAGCGGTCGCGAAATTGTCCAGATTATTGGGGGAACATTAAATCAATCCTCCGGTGTCGATCTCGCCAGCCTGACACAGAAGCTAATCGCAAAGTACAATGCCACCGGAATTTACATGAACGCCCCCCTATTTGTGAATGACGCAAAGGTCGCGGATGAATTGCGCCAACAGTTGTGCATCCGTCACGCGCTCGAAAAAGCGCGTTCAGCAGACCTGATTATCACTGGTATTGGCGCGGTTCGGGAAGAGGCTATCCCCTATCTATGGGCTGGCTATGAAAAGCTAGATGAGTATCGGGACTTAAAGGAATGTGGCGCTGAAGGTTTTATTTGCGCGCAGTTTTATGACATCCAAGGACGCGAAGTGTACACTGAATTCAATGACAAAGTTATTGGGATTCGACTAAAGGAGCTGCGTGATGTAAAACAAGTGATGGCCATAGCCGCTGGTTCTGATAAGGCAGCCGCAGTACTGGGGGGGTTACGTGGTGGTTACTTCAATGTTTTAATTACGGATCAAAGCTGTATTGATGGTATCTTGGCGATTGCCCCGCATTTCCTGATTAAAAAGAGGAAACGCTGATACCTTTATTAATGTTTTCTTGATTACCTTTTAGCTCTAATAATCGGTGACTGCTTGCCGCAATCTCTTTTTTTTGTGAGCCAAAAATTTCAAACCAAATCAAGCCTGCCACTAGTCTTCAATTCTTCAGCGATTTTGCGGACATCCTGAACGCGGTCCTTTCTGCATATCAAAAGCGCGTCTGGAGTATCCACCACAACCAAATCGTCCAGACCTACGCCAGCAATCAATTTCTGACCGCCAAAAACCAAGGTCCCATGGCAATCTAACAAGAGGGTGTCGCCTTTCACAGTATTTCCATGTGGATCCTCAGGCAGGAGCGCTTTCAGGCTGCTCCAGTTCCCAACATCGGTCCACTGCATCGTTACTGGCAAAACCACCACCCCACGCGCGCCTTCCATGATGCCATAATCGATGGTCTGTTTGCGAATATGCGGCCAAATTTCAGCAAGCGTTTGCGCGTACGCAGGCGTATTCACGGCGTTGCCAATGCGCGTAATTTGTTCAAACAGCTCCGGCATCTGTCGTGAAAACTCTTGCAGGATGACTGCAACCTTCCAGATGAACATTCCGCTGTTCCAGCAATAATTTCCAGCCTGGACCATTTCCCGCGCGCGGTCACTATCGGGCTTTTCAACAAAGCGGATTGCTTCCAACACCTTGAAGTCATTGATTTCCTGGAGCAGTTCACCTTGTTGTATGTAACCATATTCGGTGGACGGAAATTCCGGCGAAATCCCTAATGTGACCAAGTAGTCACTTTTTGACGCAGTCAGCGCGGCAGACACTGAATCCCGGAAAGCAGCTTCATCACCAATAAAGTGATCCGCTGTGAGCACCGCCATGACGGCTTCCGGGTCCCTCGCGGCCAAATGAACAGCTGTGAGGGCGATTGCCGCGGCGGTTCCTCGTCCTTCAGGTTCCACGATGAAGTTTTCTGAAGGGATCTGGGGCACCTGTTCCGCCAGAACAGCGCTGTGCCCTGCCCCCGCCACGACAATGACTTGCTTGGGCGTGAATAGAGGCGCAAGTCTTTCAACAGCAATTTGAAACATGCTCTTTTCACTGTAAAGTCGCAAGGCTGGTTTTGGCAGCCGCTCACGCGAAATTGGCCAAAGTCTTGTGCCGGCGCCTCCAGCCATAATAACCGCGTAATTCATACAGCCTCCAGATTAAACATTATTCTGGAATTATAGCCCATTCAACAAGAAAGCCCTCCCCCACCCATTCTTATAGGTTCAATTTTGTTGAATACCTATGCGCATTATTGTTTGCGACAAGTCGTAGCTCGTGACCAAGAGAAGCTTCAGCAATAGGAGAACCGATTTTTTCATGTTTACTATTCCTTTAGTCGCTCTAATCACAATTCTATACGCATTTATTTTCGAGGGTCTGAAAAAATATCGATAAATCAGTGAATTGCACACGCAAATCCTGAAAAGCCTGAAGAATTTTGTCAGCCGGTGGTTTCACAAATAAGATGCCCCCAGAGAAAAATTTCTTATTCCAGCAAAGTCAACTAATCAATAGATAGAATTTCTGCAAACTACCGCCTGATAATAAACTGGCGCGATAGAAAAGAAATATGAGTTTCGTGTTCTTAACTTTGGGTGATGCCCAAGGCATCTAACGCTCGCTGAAGCAGCTGGACCCGCGTTCTCGCATCTGCAGCCGAAGCGAGCAAAGCCTCCAAATCATCCGTTCCACCAGATGTCAAATAGCTTCTGCCAATGTAACCTTCCAGCACGCGCTGACCTGCGCTCTGAAGCAGCTCCGCCAGTTCTGGGGCAGGCAGAGCAGCGAGCCGGGCAGCGGAGCCGCCAGGACCCGTGCTTGTTTCCAGGGTTCTGCTGACGGCAAAACTGATGGGGCTGTGAATTGCCGCGGTCAGGCAGCCGTGGAGAAGCCAGGGCAGAAAGTTCTCACGATAAGGTGACGTTAAGATGCGTTGCTTAAGGATAGGATTTACCTGTCCAAGAATGCTTTCCAGGTTCCATCGTTCTCCTGCTAAATACCCCACCACCCTGGTTTCTACAGGCGTCGCTGGTGGCTTTAAGCTCGCATTGCTATGTGGTTGGATAGTTTCTTTTGGGAAAATCACAGAGTCTTTTAGTCTAAGAAGTATCTTAATTATCGTGTCAAATTGACAAATTTCAGCGCCTACAAGTGTCTCAAAATGACAATTCAAGCTGTCCACTAAGGTATCAAAATGACAAATAAGGTCGGGTTCCAGAGTCTCAATCTGACAAATTCCCTCGGCTACTAAAGTCTCATAATGACAAATACGCATTGGATTACGGCTGAGCGCGTTTCGCAGAAGCTGTACAAAGCGTTGGTCAGAAGCAAAGACTGCTAACGCGCGGGAATAAGAGCTACTTTCCTCATCGAGAAGAAAAGCATACAAAGCGCCTTTGAGAATTTCATCAGAGGCGGTCAGTCCCACTTCTTCAACGCGCAGCTGCCAATCTATTCCTTGATCACTTGGACGGGTATTCACCCGACACAGATACTGACTGGCAAGCTGCCGATTAGCTTCACGCCACTCGCGGGTATATTCCGACCCAGAATTCACGGCTTCCTTGCGCGGTCTTCCACGCGTGCTTGGGCTCTTATGAGGAATGCGCTGGGGGAGTGTGTCAGAACGAATCCACTTTTGCAGGGTGGACAAACCTCCCGGAACCCAAAAAGTGTTGCGGTCTTTGCCGCGCGCCCAGTCAATGTAGCAGCAATTTTTGCTCATCAGGTAGAGTATGCCCAAATCTGAACCAAGATCTGGCAGAACGCGGTGGAACCAGTACCACGGCACCGCCAAAAAACTTTCTGGGCGGATAAGATGCGCCGCTAATCGATCGCAGAGACCCGCAAGCGTCGGCGTCAGACCGGTTACACCAATTACCGCTTGGAGAACTTCATGCACACTTGATGCCCCCGAAAAAATCCTGTCTTTTTCTGGGTCCGGCACGCGATAGGGGAAATCCAGAATCTGGTCCCTGGGCAGCTCCAATGCGCGCTGCAGCGCAGCCGCCGGGTCCACACGCGCTCCCCCGCTGGCCAACCAATTATAAAGATCCTGGGCGTCGCCAGGGGTTAATTGCAGTCCGAGGTAGGTATAAGTATTAGCCTGACGAACAATTTTGCCGTTTACAAAACGATGCGCTGGTTCCGCGCGGCGCACAAACCAATCCAAAGCGCCGCTTTTGAAAATGCGGAAAAATGTTGCGCGGCTGATTACGCGCCCAAGCATGTTAAGCAAAGCCTCGACGTCCACGCTCACCGCGTCTCCCTGCCTGGGATAAAGTTGATCAGCGCCGTGCTCACGCGATCGGCGATAAAAAGCCTGGCGCAGAGCAGCGGCCATCAGCACGGCATTGGACCCAACATATGGCACAAATCGGAGCAGGTAAGAGGGAATTGCAGCGATAGATTCAGGCGCAAGGATGGCTTGACTTACGTCAGAAGAGCCGAGCTCAAAAGACAAGGAATTATCGCCTGCTGCAGAGGCTTGTTGTGTATGGCGGGTAAACGGGGGAACTGTGCCCATGGGCACAGAATTGTCCATCATCAGGCGGAATTGCTTGCCAGTCAGATCCTGCACCACCGTTTCAATCACAGGATAATAGCGGCAAAGGCTGGCATAGACCATGGGTGGCGCGGAAAGTTGGTAACTGCCGTTATACGTAACACTGACGGAATCAAGCAGCTGCGCAAGCGCAGGGTCTTGCTTGGCGGTTAGAGCCGCTTGAATATCCAGCCAGTTATTATTCTCAGAGTCCATTTAATGCTTTCAATGAGCAAAGCCAAGTCAACCCAATGTGAGGGTGCAAGCAGCATCTAAAGAACATGTCCTGTCGAAATTCGTTTCCTTTTCAGCGCTCATCCCAAAGCAGTCCAATCAGAACCCACGCGGTCCAATCTCAGGAATATAGAGGCGGTTTTTCTTCGCCTCAATTTGCTCTTCCAAATAAGCACTTGCCAACGTTAGACCGTTGGTAAGCGAGCCGAGCGCCTGGTCTGCGATAGAGAGAGCAACCTGTTCCGGCAGCAATGCCAGGGGGTCCGCCGAACCGGCCATTTTGAGACGGGCATACAGCAAGCTGGCAATTTCCTGGACGCTGGGCGCGCGGAAGGGAACATACAATCCTAAAAATTGATTAAGACTGCCAATATTGCTGGTGGTGTTGTTCAAATCCTGTAAGAAGATCAGGGTGCGGATTTTTTTGGTGTGTTCAACAGACCAGGACAAGAGTTGGGTGAGGTATTCCTGGTCTACAGGGGGGCCGTCAAGAACGAGCAAAAGCTCATCATTGTGTTCATCCAGATATTCAAATATGCTTTCGATCCGGTTGGCGTTGGAACGCGCGGAAGGAAGGCCTAAGGTTTCGATAACTGCCATCAGGAAGTGCCTGGGTTCAGTCACCGTGTTGGTGTTCATGTACAGGCCCAACACAGACGCCCGGGTGTTGGTCAGGTAGCGCGTGGCGGCCACTTTCATTGCCAGCATGCTCTTCCCGCTGCCAACAGCGCCGGCGATTACCCCCAGATTTTTTGAAGGGTCTTTTTGATCCTGAATAAAACTGGACGCCACTTCCAGAACGCGCCTCTGTTCGTTAATCAGGGGATAAAAAAACCGCGTGTCCGGGTAGTGCACGAATGGGTGTTCAAGTAAACCATTGGAAAGCAAATCCAGCGTTGATATCATCGGGTGGCGCTCCTTTTGTGTACTAACAGGTTAGCATGCGCACTGAATTAAGTCAAGTGCTTAATATTATCCACCCACTTTGCGTAACTGACAAGATATTTAGAATAAATAGGCAGGAGTAACTTGTAAATAGCAGAAATTAATGTAAAATGTAACCAAGTCGATTTTTATTCACAAAAGGAGCGCGAAGCGCCTATGGCAATTATATCCCTGATTAACCGTAAAGGCGGAGTGGGAAAATCCACCATCAGCATCAACCTGGCAGCTGGCCTGGCGATTTATGAATCCCGCAAAGCCAACCATAAACCGGTTCTGCTGATTGACATGGATGATCAACTAAGCGCGACCATCAGCGCTATGGGCGGCGGCCTGGATGACCAGTTTGTGCCTATAATCACCGCTGAAAATAACTTCCCGACCGCGCTGGCGAATGGCTATGGGGCCTCCGATACCTTGATTAATGATTCTCTGCTTCCGCGAAAACGCGCAGAAAAGGTTCGCATCTTCCGCACTAATAAAGCCCGTATGGAGGGATTGGAAGCGGCTTTGAAGACCCGCGAAGACCCGGCATTTCAGCTGACTTATTTCCTCGAACCGATAAAAGATGAGTACTCTTACATCATCATCGATAATCCCCCTTCTGCCGGGATAGTCCCGATGAATTCGCTGGTAGCCAGCACGCACGTACTCATCCCGATCGAGCCGGATGGTCTCAGCCTGATTGGCTTGGCGGACATCCTGCGGATGATTGAAGGCGTCCATAAGAACACCAACCCGGACCTTAAGATTCTGGGCATTATCCCTTCACGCTTCCGCATGATTCGGCGTCAATCCCGGGATGTGATCGAGGACATGGAGCGCATGTATGGTCACCTGCTTCTCCCGTACATCAAGGACCTGGCCGAGATTTCCGCGGCTACGACAGCCGGCTACGACGTTTTTTCTTTCTGTCCGGAGAAATCCCAGGCTTACCGATGCTTCTCGAACTTAGTGGATGCCGTGATGGGAAAACTGGGGCGGGCATAGCCCGAGAAAGAGCCGCGAAACAAAATTGCGGGTGTGCCCATGGGCACAATCTACCTGTACGAACCAACGAAAGGAACCTGAAAAATGGCTGAGCCCAAGAAAAAAGGTTTTGGAGAATTAATCAACATCACCAGCGACGCTTTTGGCGCGAGCACAAGCGAGCCTGAAATCCCTTATGATGAGGGCGCGCCGAAGATGGTCAATAATCGTCAGAGCGTTTACCGCGTGCCGCTTTCCATGATCAGACCCGACCGCTTTCAGGCGCGCTTTATGCTGCCCTATGAACTGCGCGAGGACTTCTATTCTCAAAAATCAGGTTGGGTGGAGACTGTGCGCCGCTGGCTAAAAATGGCGGAAACTGATCGTCTTATACGCCGGGAACTGGACGAGTTAATCGTGCTGGGGGATTCCCTTCACGACACCGGGCAAATCAAACCGGTTACCGGACAGGTCATCAATATTAATGGGAAGGATGTTTTCCAGATGCTGACCGGCGAGCGGCGTTTTTGGGCTACCGCTCTAAAATCCGTGCGTGAAGGAAGCGCGGATGAGCCGTACGTCCTCGCGCTTATTGATAACCAACCGAGCCTGGAGAAGCAGATAGCAGAGAATATGGCATATAAAGCCCTCACGCCGGTGGGCAAAGCCCGCGCGGCGGCGCGCATCGTTTTGGAGGCCAACAACATTAAGCCAAACAGCGCTGAGGATGAGTTCGCGTACTTTCGCAAAATTGGGGAAGTGCGTTTGAGCGATGATACCCGCGATGTTCTCATGAAAACGCTCCAGTTGGAACGCACATATTACGGACGCTTAATGAAGTTTTTCGAACTTCCGGAAAGCCTCCTGGAAATCTGCGACCGCGCCGAGATGCCCGAACGCGTGCTGCGTGAGATAGTCGCGTATGATCCGCAGTACTGGACCGGCGCAGTTCATTACTTCGCGGAACACGAAGGCCGCACTTATCAGGATGTCCACGCCTTCCTGGAACGCGCTGCCGGACGTGAAAGACCCCGCGCTGTCCGGCTGCCTACAGACCCCGCCACCAAGTCCGCGCGGTCGATTAAACGCGTGCTTCTACATGTGGATGAACTGCCACAGGACGATAAAATTGGCTCCCTGGCGGACGCGCTGATTGGAGAGTCAGATCAGGAAGAAGCCCGACGCCTGGTTACCCACTTGGAACAGTTGACGACCGCTGTCCGTCAGCGGCTAGCCAGCCTGAAGTAAACCATTTTTTTGCGCACATGGAAGGACTGGTCGTTATGCGTACCAGTCCTTCCTTTTTTATTGCTCCCGCTAAAAACCAAGAATCGCGTGAGCGGGGGGGTGCATGAGAATATTAGGGAACACTCTCATTTCTCCTGTTAGATGCAGCTGACGCTCTAACTATGCGTATAGGTATATATTCAGGTCTTGATAGTCTCAAAATGACATATTCCGTTTGGTGAGCTTGGGATGACGATTTAGCTCCAATAGCTCAAACAATTAATATAAATCCGGATTGAATGCCGGGGGAGCGGGGTTCACATAAATTAGAATATTCAGATACAATACAAGCCATTCGATTGCTGAGGAATAACAATCTTGAAAAACACGAAGAATATCAGACTTATTATTGGCGTTGGTATCATAGTAGCCGCGCTTCTATATTTGGTTATCAGTTCTACGCTCTCACAGTCACAATATTTCATGACTGTGGAAGAACTCAAAAATGGACAATCTGAGTTGGTCGGCAAGAATATCCGCATGTCTGGCGTTGTGCTGGGAGACACGATTGTGTACAACCCGCAAACTCTAGAGCTCAGCTTCTCAGTTGCTCAAATTCCTGGCGACCACAAGGTCATTAAGGAAATGGGAGGCATGTCCGCAGTGCTAGCGCAAGCAGCGCATGACCCAAGCCTGCCAACGATATCCGTGCACTACAAAGGTCCGCGTCCTGATTTGTTGAAGGACGAAGCGCAGGCAATCATGACCGGCGCGTTGGATGAAGCCGGAGTATTTCAGGTGAGTGAATTGCTCCTGAAGTGTCCCTCCAAATACGAATCTGAACTACCTGAACAAAGCAAATAAATCTAAACTCTGAGGCACATTTTATGTTCTATGTTGGTTTTCTAACATCATCGCTCGCGCTGGCTGCCAGCGTTGCAGCGCTTGTCGTGGTTATCATCAGCCTAATCCGCAAACAAACGCAGCTGCCCGGCGCGGCCGTGCTCCTGGTCAAAGTCGGGTTCTTCGCGCATAGCGCGGCTGTTCTAATCCTGATGGTAATGCAAGTTTTACAGGATTACTCCAACGTTTATGTCGTATCTGTGATAAATCCGGCCATGCCGTGGATTCTTAAACTCACCGCGTTGTGGGGTGGTCAGACCGGTTCATTATTCTTCTGGAGCTGGATTGTCTCGCTGTGCGTCTTTATGGCCCTGACTGGCAAGAAGCACCTGTTCGATAATTGGTCGCTGTTAGTTGTCACCCTTAATCAAATCCTGTTTCTCGCGCTCTCGCTGATTGCGGATAATCCTTTCACGCGCGTTTGGGCGCTTCAGGATGGCAGCCTGGTGACAAGCCTGTTCGCGCCGCAAGCAGGGGCAGTGGTCGAAAGGCTGAATAACGGCATGGGATTGAACCCGCTGCTGCGGCATCCCGGCATGATTATTCATCCACCTTTGCTCTACATCGGTTACGCGCTCTACCTGGTGCCTTTTGCCGTGGGCATTTCCACGCTCGTGAGGGGTTCCCAAACCGAACACCTGTTGGACCAGACCCGCACCTGGCTGCTTGCCGCCTGGGTTTTCCTCGGCGCCGGGATTGTGTTGGGCAGCTGGTGGTCTTATGATGTGTTGGGTTGGGGCGGATATTGGGCGTGGGACCCTGTGGAAACCGCCTCGCTGATGCCGTGGCTGGCCAGCACGGCACTCTTACACAGCTTGTTGTTGGAACGCAGAAAGAATATTTTCCAACGCTTCAACCTGCTGCTGGTACTCTCAAGTTACCTCTTAGTCGTTTTCAGCATCTTTGTGACGCGTTCCGGCTTGGTAAATTCCGTGCATGCGTTTGGCGAGAGCTCCATTTCCGTGCCACTGCTGGTTTTCATGCTGTTCTTGCTTTTGGGTTCGTTGGGCTTGTTAATCTGGCGCTGGAAATCAATCAACAGCGAATGGAAGTTTGGTTCTGCCTTCAGCCGGGATGCATTGTTTCTCTATACCAATATCATCCTGATGGCGCTAGTGCTCATTTGTCTCTGGGGTCTGATTTTCCCCTTGCTCAATGGCGCTCTGACAGGCGTGGAAATGACGCTGCATCGCGGTTTTTACGACCGCAGCACGACGCCGCTTTTTGCCCTGCTGGTTATTCTGATGGCTGTCTGCCCGATAGTTGGTTGGAATGCAGCGCAAATTAAGCAAATTGGCAAAAAAATCTGGATACCGCTGACGATAGCCACTCTCGGCTTAATGGCAGTGTTCCTTGCGGGCGTGCGGCAAGCCTGGGCGCTTGGGGGTGTATTCATTGTTGTGCTTGGCTTTGCCACGCTGATTTACCTGACGATACGAGATGGCAAAGCTGTTGGATTGGGAAAGTTCGCGTCTTTCTTTTGGAAGCAGCGCGCCCGTTACGGTGCATGGCTCGTTCATGCCGGCATCCTGTTGATTGCGTTAGGCGTCATCGGCATGGGAAATCTCGCCGCCAGCATCGAGGGCACGATGGTCCCAGGCGAAAAAATGCCGCTGCGGGATTATGAGATTGAGTTTGTATCCGTCCGCGAAAGCTTTGAGAACCCTGAATACCTGACCGTTAGCGCGGAAACTGTGCTCTACAAGGACGGCAAAGAAATTGCCCGCCTGAACCCAGCGCAGCATATCTATCCGGACCGCCAACAATACGTCACTATACCAGACGCTCATGCCACCCTAAAGGGAGATGTTTACACCCTACTGGCTGGATATGATGTCGATGTACCTTATATCACTCTGCGCCTGTCTGACAATCCCTTGGTCAACTTCCTGTGGATTGGCGGGATTTTCCTGTCGGCGGGCGGCACGTTGGCGGCGACTTTGCCCGGCACGCGCTCCAATCGGGAAGAAGAAACATCAGCAACGGAGAAATCGCTTGAGTCTACAGGCGCGGCAGATCTCTAAAGCCTACGGCGTCCAACGCGTTCTGGACAAGCTCACGCTTACTGTTGACGCGGGGGAGGTCGTGTGCCTGTTGGGTCCGAACGGAGCCGGGAAAACCACACTTATCCGCACGCTCAGTGGGCTGCAGAAACCCGACAGCGGAGAGCTTTATTGGGCTGCCCAGGGCGAAAGCTTTGACGCGCCGCTATTGCGCCGCAGCATCGGTCTTATTCTGCACCAACCCTTCTTGTACGAGCACCTGACCGCGTTTGAAAACTTGCGCTTCTACTCCCTTTTGTACGAAAGCGGTCAGAGCGAGGCTGAACTGCGCGTACTCCTGGGCAGAGTTGGATTGGGGAACGCCCGCCCGATTCCGGTTCGGGGCTATTCGCGCGGGATGAAGCAAAGACTAACCATAGCGAGGGCGCTGTTGTGCGACCCCCAAGTTCTGCTGTTTGATGAACCGTACACCGGTCTCGACCAACAAGGCTGCGGCATGCTGAACCAATTGGTCCTGGAGGAAAATTCTCGCGGCAAGCTAATATTATTGACCACCCACGAACTCAGTTTTATACGCCAAATTGCCACGCGCTTCGATATCCTTCACCGCGGAAAAATAGCTGACAGCATCCCGAATGCCGGAATAAGCCTGGACTCTCTTCAGGAACACTACAACTCGGTTGTTAGCGCGGGCGCGAAACGCCAAAAGGAGCAAGCGTGAGAGCCTGGTTACACTCCGTGCGCGTTCTGGTCTGGAAAGATTTACTTCAGGAATGGCGCAGCCGAGACATCCTCACCTCGATGCTGGCATTCGCCGTGCTCTCGCTGTT
>JAGOML010000081.1:0-5205 GCA_017993575.1 Anaerolineaceae bacterium
GCAGAATCAGGTTGTAATGTCCTGCTTTAAGCTTTCGGGCGCGCTAAGCGGCTTGAAGACTAAATCCCGCGCAATCAGGACCATAATCCACAGATACGCCATCGCCAGATACCGCTGTTCCACCAGCGGTCCAAAGCCGTAGAGGTACCAAAGGTAACCATTGACACTAATAAGCCAGATAATCAGGGGGATGTAAGCGCGTTCTCTGCGCGTGAAGAGGTAGATTACCGCCAGGATATCCCCCGCGAAGAGGTAACGCTGATGCATTGAAGGCAGGCTGTAGGCGCAAATCATTACTGTCAGCAGACTGACCTCAAGCAGGGTTCCGCCCGCGAGCACAACGCGCTCACTCTTAAGAAGCACAAAATAGAGGGTCAGGATCAACGCAAGCGTCAGCAGAATCCCAGGGAGAGCGAACTGCCAGTGCAAATCCGGTAGAAAGAAATACATGTTGGGAAAGTTTAACGTGGTCTTTGGATAGGACTGGACCTGACCGATGTATACGCCAAAAATTTCTGCCAGGGGCTTGCCAATGACAATCGCGGGCAGACTGAGCGCGGCGATGACCGCCGGAATGGTCAAAAAATGTAAGAGGCTGAAATTCCTGCCTTTCAGATACAGCAGGAGAAGCACCGGGAAGAAGAAGACTGCCTGCAGCTTGAAAGAAAAAGCCAGGCTGAACGCTATGAATGCCAATGGGTATTTTTCCCGGATGAGAAAATAGAGAGTCATCACCAGGAAAGCGGTGTAAATCGAGTCGGACTGCGCCCAGGCCGCGCTGTTCAGGATTGGGGTGGGGATGAGCAGCGCGACCGCGTATGCCAGCCAGGGAACGAAGCTCTTTTTGGAGTAGCCGCCAATTTTCCGGACGATTAACATCACAAAGGCGGCGCTGACAAAATCGAAGAAGACCGAAACCACTTTGATTTTTGCCAGGTAAGACGCGGGCAAATAGGTCAGAAAGGCAAGGATGTACTGGTAAGTGACCGGGTAATCGCAGTTGGGCGGACCAGAGGCGATGCCCGCAAAGCCGCCGTGAGTTTCGAGGTATTCGGCCCAGGGGAGAAGGTGCTGAATAAAGTCCCCAGACTGCCAACCGCGGAATTCGTTTCGGATGACCAGCGTCAGCAGGGAAATCCCCACAACAAAGAAAACATTTAGGTTTCTTTGCAAGAAATCCGTGAGAATCCGGTCAAATTTTCTTTGTTCGGTGTTCATGGTTCCTTTTACTCCAATTCAGTCTTACTCGCAACGCGCTTCAGGAAAATACTGCGCGCAAAGTTCCCGCTGAATAAAAATCAGGCCGGCTTCGTCCGCGCCCAGAAAATGAAATTCCTCCACGGTTCCTTGCTCCACGTCCCGGTAAAAACGCTGGCTCTCCGCGAAGAGTGCGGGGTCCACCCCTTGCGCCTCCGGGTTGAGATAATCGCGTACACGCTGACGCGCTACTAACAGAATGTCGAAGTTGCCCTCTTCAATCTGCGTGTAATCCAGCGGGACGTAGGCCGTGCTGAGCTGCCATCCGGGTGTTTCAGGGACGTACAGGCGGTAATCGGAGTACACACGCAATGGTACGCCTATAACCGGAGCAAGGTGTTGCGCGGCGGTGTCAGAAAACTGGATGTAGGGGTTGTTCTCCGCGCGGTGCACCCGGGTGGAAAATATACGCAGGCTCTGCGGCGCGAAGCTCAAAAGCTGCACAATGAATACAAGAGAAAGAGCTATCTGTGCCACTGCCCGCCAATTCTTCACTGAGAATCCTTTTATCTTTTCCGGCAGTACTTGAACCCAACAGGAAAACAAGGGAAGCGCCACCGGCAGCCAGTATTGATATTTAAAGTGGCTGAATGTGGTCACGTAGATAGTCAGAGGAATGAACCAGGTAAGCAGCAGGGTATTTAGGAAACGGTACTTTTTGGAAGCAAGCCCAGATACGCAAACTGCCAGACTGAGGAACAAAAACACCGCGCTTCCAAAGTACTCCCGCATTTGCGGCCAGGCTGCCAGGAAGCCTTTCGTGTAAATTACGCCATAACCAGCGGAAAGTGAAGCCATCTGGGCGCGCATCATATTCAGATAACCAGCCCGACCCCATTCGGAGAGAAGGAAGGGGCTGCTGATAAGGAACGCGGCTCCCATCACGGTGATAAACTTTAGGCCTGATGAAACCGCTTTGCCAGCCGTGAGCCGTTTTTCTATCAGCCCCCAGATGAGTACGGCGGCAATCGTGAGAAAGAAGAAAACCCCCATCATTTTTGCGGCAGTGAGCACGCCGCAGACCGCGGCTGCCCAGTAGAAGTGCTTCCCGAAGCTGAGCTGGTCTTTGTGTAAAAGCCAAAGAATTATGACCGATAGCAGCAGGGTGAGACCATCCGGGTGCCACCAGAAGCCGTTTTGTATTGTCGCGGGGACGATAAGCAAGAAAAGATAGAGGAGGATGGACCGATAGGTTCGGAAGCGATCCTGCATCCAGACCAAAAAAAGTAACCCGCAGAGCATCGGCAGTACGCTGATTGCCTGGCGAAGGACAAGAAAAGTGAAAGGAATGTTATTTTCCTGTCCGATCCAGCGCAGGACGACTAACAGGAGCGCGGAAGGTCCGTAGAACGGAAAACCTTTGTTGTAGCGCTCATAGACGATAAATTGCTTTACGAAAGTGACTAAATCCCCTTTCGGCTTCGCCATATTGGCGATGACCGGAAAAAGGGCGCTCTCATCGGGCTCAAAGACCTGAACCATCGCAAGGTTATCCGAAGCATTCGCGTTTGGGATGGCAAAGAGGGCAAACGCCGTAATTGTCAGGATTATGATGAGAATCCAAACGCTTTGCCGCTTGCTGTCTGCTAGTGTGTAAGGTTGTTGTGCTTGGTACTGACCTTGTGGCGTTTTCCCCATCCAGTGTCCTCCTGGTCAATGGGTTCGCAATATAGATTTTTCCACTCAGCGGATGATTCCCTTGAGCCTCAGGGTCATTATATACTCATTCTATTAATGTGGAAATTATTATCGTAAAGCCCCAAAGGTGTTTGATGCTTGCAGACTAGTTTTATTATTTGTGGGCGCGGATTCGAAGGTGGGAAATCTCACGCAAGACAATCGATTTCTGCGGCGCTGAAGTTGCGTGAGTTCTCTTGATGCGCCGCAGCGTGGAACACAAGTTTCAGATACGCTCAACCTAGAATAGCTTTCGATTGGAAATTTCTCCAGCGCGGTTGATATCAACCGCGCTGGACATTAATGAGGCTTTATTACGGCATTTTTACCTTCGGCAGGCGATCCGCCAGGCCTTCCAGCTGGCCCTCCGCGACGCTCCCACTAATCATCCCGTTGTGCAGGTACTGGTCGTACGCGGAGAGGTCCAAAAATCCGTGACCCGAGAGGTTGAACAAAATCACGCGGCGCTCGTTCTTATCGCGCGCGTCAATCGCTTCGTTGACTGCCGCAAGAATGGCGTGCGAAGACTCCGGAGCGGGCAGGATTCCTTCCGTGCGGGCGAATTGAATTGCCGCCGCGAACACATCCCGCTGACCGACTGCCACCGCTTCCAGCAGGCCGGCGTTGTAGAGCCCGCTGATAATCGGGGACATGCCGTGGTAGCGCAAGCCACCCGCGTGAATGGGGTCCGGGACAAAGTCGCTGCCGAGGGTGTACATCTTGAGGATTGGAACGATGCCGAAGCTGTCGCCGTAATCAAAACCATAGACGCCGCGCGTGAGCGATGGGGTGGATGTCGGTTCCACTGCCAAAAAGCGGGTCTTTTTGCCGTCCCTCAGGTTAGCGCGCAGGAAAGGCAGCGCGATGCCGCCGAAATTCGAGCCGCCGCCCACGCAGCCGATGACCACATCCGGGTATTCGCCGGCCAGGTCCATCTGCTTGAGGGATTCCTCGCCAATAACTGTCTGATGCAAGAGCACGTGGTTCAGCACCGAACCGAGCCCGTATTTCTTTTCCCCGTTGGATTCAGCCGCGACTTCGACCGCTTCGGAGATGGCGATGCCGAGCGAACCGGGGTGATTGGGGTCCTTTTCCAGGTAGCTGCGCCCGATTTTTGTGTGCTCGGACGGGCTTGGGAAAATCTGCGCGCCGTAGGTTTGCATGATGATGCGGCGGTAGGGCTTTGCCAGGTAGGAAGAGTTCACCATGTACACTTCCACGCTGATGCCAAACATCTCGCCGGCCATGGCCAGCGCGGAACCCCACTGCCCTGCGCCTGTTTCGGTAGTCAGGGCTTTGGTGCCGCTGATTTTGTTGAAATACACCTGCGGGATGGCGGAATTGAGCTTGTGGCTGCCGGCTGGTGACGCGCCTTCGTATTTGTAGTAGATGTGCGCGGGCGTCTGCAGGGCTTTCTCCAGGCGGGTGGCGCGGATGAGCGGGGTGGGGCGGTAGAGCTTGTAGGCTTCGCGCACTTCATCGGGGATGGGGATGAAGCGCTCGGTGGCGATTTCCTGTTCAATCAGCGGCATCGGGAAGAGCTTTTGCAGCGTTTCCAGCGCGATGGGCTCCTTGCTGCTGGGGTCAAAAACAGGTGTGGGGGCAACAGGGCTGTCGGCGTAGATGTTGTACCAAAAGCGGGGAATCTCGTTTTCGTCCAGGTCAAAGCGTTTCTTGATGTTTTGGTCAGTCATGGTCATTTCTCCTCTTTTATGGAATAAGGCAAAAATTGCGGGGCGCGCAAGCAGCATAGGCTCGCGTTTTGAACAAAGCTCTGGTTGCGTATTGTGCTTAGCGGTTCAGTTGCAACGGCGCGCTCAGCGGCAGACGTTTCCGCGGCCGCAGTTGATAAGGGTGTTTTCCAATTGCTTTGGTTGAACAGCCAGTCCATTCGCGCTCCTTTTCCGGTTAACAAAAAACACACCCATCCCACTCAGGGACGGATGTGTGAAAAATCCGCGGTGCCACCCAGCTTAGGCTGCTTTTAAGAAAAATTTCCGGTGATGAACACAACGGAAAGCCAGCCTCACTCTATTCGGATACGGCGAAAATCGCGATATCCTTTGCCCAGATAACGGTGGCAGCTCCGGCCTGGGCTATTGGCTTGCGCGTTCGCCCGGCAACTCAAAGGTCCATTCGTCGCGGTCGCGTGGGCAGGTTTTCAGCTGGTCCTGCTCTCTGTGCCACCGGTTCTGCGTCTACTAGTCCTCGTCAAAGTTTTTCAAAGATCGATTAGGCATAATTATAGGCAGAAAAGGGGCGATGTCAAGA
>JAGOML010000025.1:0-23522 GCA_017993575.1 Anaerolineaceae bacterium
TCTGGAGCGTGTTGGACTGGGCAAGCAGCCACGAGGTGCATACCGTGGCGCAGTTGAATGGGTATACACGCGCCGGTAACCTGCACCAGATTGTGACTGCCGCGGAAGCCGCCTACCACGAGGACGTAGAAAATGCCGCTAACCTGGTGCTAAACCGCAAAGACGAGGTGCGCATGGTGTTTATTGCCGGCCCTTCTTCCAGCGGGAAGACCACCACCACAATCAAGCTGGGTGAACAACTGGCGCGCGAAAACCTGCGCTTGGTAACGCTGAATGTGGACCATTACTTCCACGACCTGGAATTGCACCCCAAGGATGAATTTGGGGATTACGATTTTGAAACCCCCCAGGCCCTGGACATGGAGTTGATTAACCAACATCTAAGCGCGCTTTTTGACGGCCAGGAGGTGCGCATCCCATATTATGATTTCAAAACTGGCAAGAGCATCAAAGACCATACCCCGATGCGGCTGGCGAGAAACGAAATCATCCTGATCGACAGCCTGCACGGTTTGTACCCCGAAATGACAGCCTCTATACCAGCCGAAATGAAGTTCAAGCTGTATATCGAACCGCTGCTGCAGCTAAAAGACAGCGCGGGGCATTATGCGCGCTGGACCGATATCCGGCTGATACGCCGCATGCTGCGGGACGCCTCGCACCGGGCTTACGACCCGACCCGCACCCTGCTGCACTGGCATTATGTGCGCAGCAGCGAACTGCGCCACATTATCCCGTACGTAAACGCCGTGGATACCATTGTGAACAGCGCCATGCCCTACGAGCTGCCGCTCTATAAAGCCAAGCTTGGCGCTGAGTTTGCGCGCTGGACGGAAGAATACCGGGATGACCCGCTCCATCAGGATGCCTACGAGCGAGCGGCGCGCGTGAACGCGCTGTTTGCCGAGATTGACGCGGTTGCCGATGACAGCATCGTGCCGGAAAACTCGGTTATTCGCGAGTTCATCGGCGGTGGGATATATCAATACTGATTTCTGACCAGTAAATAAACAGCGGCTGCTTCTGCAGCCGCTGTTTGCGTCTTTGAGTGTTTACCATCCGGGGCATATGCCAGTAAAGCCCTCAAAATTGCCGTTCGGCGGATAATTGTTGAAGGAATAGAGGTAGTTGCCAAGCGAATCGTAACAGGTGTAGGCGACGTAGCACTTGCCATCATAAATCCGGAATTCAGCCTCGCAGCCTTCCGGGATGCCGCGGGCTTCATCGCTGAGACCCGTAAAAAATGTGCGCCGGTCCACTTCCTGCGTGCGGGCTTCGTCCGCGTAGAAAACAAACTCAACCCAGGACTTTTTCCAATCCGTGAAGTCGCTGGAGCATTTCATATGGTTTGGATACATTGGGTCGGGGCTGCATGCGAAAGGATACTCCCCGGCAATGATGCCGTATACATTCATATTCACTTGCGAGTTCAGAAAGTAAAAAAAGGTCTGGTTATTGGCAATCCACGCTTTATTGAACTCAAAAAGATGCGAAAAACCGGGAAATGGAATCAGTGTATTGGTGGCTGTGGGCGCGGGGGTTTCTGTCGGGCTGGGTTCTGGGGTAGGGGTTTCGGTAGGCGCGGGGGTGTTGGTGGCGGTCGCGGCCAGTGTATGGGTGGCGCTGGGAAGAGGCGTGACAGTCGGGGCGGCGCTGAATGTACAGGCTGCCAACAGCAACACTAGCAGACATAGGAGGAGGACTTTGCGCAGGATTTTCATGAATTACTCAATTGCAGGGCGTGGTGAAGCCCTGAAATTCGTTCCAGACTTCGGGAATATTATCGCGGGAATAATACAAACCGCAGTCGTCATAGCAGGTATGCGCGTAGTAGCAGCGCCCGTCGTATAAGCGGTACTCAGACTCGCAGTGGACGTTCTTGCCGCGGTCCGGGCAGTCCGTATTGTGGTAGTAGACAATATCGTTCACCAGACCGGTTAAGAATTTTTGAGTGTGCACAAGGTCCTGGCGGTCTTCATCGGTGAAAAAGGTGAAGGTCATCTCGTCCTGCCCAAAGATTTCCTGCTCACTTTCACACTGCATGTGCAGCGGGTATTTCGGATCGGGATTGCAGACCAGGTCGTAGCTATCGGCGCGGGCGTACATGGTGCCTGGAAAGTTGGATTGCAAGAAATAGAAATAGGTCTTCCCCTCGTGGCTCCAGGCGCGGTAAAGGCTGAAAAGCTGCATGAACCCGGCAAATGGAACCTTTGTGCGGGTGGGTGTGGCGGTCTCGGTGGGCACCTCGGTATGGGTTGCGGTCAGGGTGGGCGCGGGCGTGTCTGTGGGCGGCAATACCGTGGGTGTATTCGCGATGGTGGGCGAGGCCGTGGGCTGTGGGGCAGAACCCGCGCAGGCAACCAATAGCGCGCTTATCAGCGTGAACAACGCAAGCCTGTTTAGTGTTTTCTTCATTGGGTCTTCCTCGTCTGGCAAATCACGCGTCTCTGCCTGTAATCAGACATGGACAGGGCAATCCCTATTGTACTCCTAATCTACCATTGAACCCGGTGGTAATGCGGAGCGCGGTAGGCGCGCTTGTTTCGGCAAGGCGATTAATGTTGTCATCCTGAACGAAGTGAGGGAACTTTCGCTGCTACCGACAGGATTCTTCGCCTTTGGCTCTGGATGACAATCAATTTGTCATCCTGAACGCGATGCTGCTTGCTGCGTTGATTATCTGCCTCTGTGGCCTACAGGCAGATTGCCACACCGTTTTGCCTAAACGCAGGACTTGCTTGAGCAAATTTACGACCTTGGCAAAACGGTTCGCAATGACGGGATTCTCGGTTGAATGCCCAGGCTTTTCCGCCTTTGGCTCTGGATGACAATCAGTTTGTCATCCTGAACGCGATGCTGCTTGCTGCGTTGATTATCTGCCTCTGTGGCCTACAGGCAGATTGCCACACCGTTTTGCCTAAACGCAGGACCTGTATGAGCAAGTTTACGATTTTGGCAAAATGGTTCGCAATGACGGGATTCTCGGTTGAATGCCCAGACTTCTCCGCCTTCGGCTCAGAATGACAATCAGTTTGTCATCCTGAACGCAGTGAAGGATCTTTCGCTGCGGCCGCCAGGGTTCTTTGCCTGCGAAAAGCGTTCATCCGGGCCATAGAATGAAGCCCACAGTTGATACAAAACAAGCCCAGACTATTATTTTTCGTCTTTTTAAGGTATCCTTAACCTTTGATGTGTTGTTGAGGAGGCGATCATGATCAAAGAACTAATTAAAGAAGCGCAGCAGCGCATGCAAGCTGCCGTGGAAGTGTTGGAGGAAGACCTGACCGCGATCCGAACCGGCAGGGCCTCACCCGCTCTGATTGAGAAGCTTCCGGTGGAATATTACGGCGCGACCCTGCCCTTGATTCAGATGGCGACCATCAGCGTTCCGGAAGCCAGGCAGCTGCTCATCCGTCCGTTTGACGCGTCTACCCTCAAAAACATAGAACGGGCCATTCTCGCCTCTGAGCTCGGCCTCACGCCCAACAACGACGGCAAGGCTATCCGCCTGAATCTGCCCCCATTAACAGAAGAACGCCGCAGAGATTTGGTGCGCGTGGTAAACTCCCGGCTCGAGGAATGCAAAGTGGCAGTGCGCAATGTCCGCAGAGATGTCATTAAGGATCTCAAGGATTTTGAAAAAGAAAAACTGATTTCTGAGGACGAACTGACGGATGCTGAAGAGGAACTGAAAGAACTCACCGCCGAAATGATTGACAGCATCGATGTCATCGGCGATCGCAAAGAAAAAGAGATTCTCGAGGTTTAGGTTGTGGACGCGGTAGAAGAACCCCTTAAGATACCCACGCATGTGGGTCTAATCATGGATGGGAACGGCAGATGGGCAACCGTCAAGGGCTTGCCCCGTTTGGCCGGTCATAGGGCGGGCGTAGAAAACCTGCGCGGCGTCATCACGGCTGGCATTAAATTTGGCGTCAAATACCTCAGCTTCTACGCGTTCTCTACTGAAAACTGGAACCGCCCGCGGGATGAGGTTTTTGGGATCATGGATTTGTTGGCTGAATTCATCGATAAGGAAACCGTCCCGCTGCATAAAGAAGGGGTGCGCATCCTGCACATCGGGCATCTGGACCGGCTGCCTGCCACGCTGGTGGAAAAAATCCAATACGCGATTGACCTCACCAAGGATAACCGCAGGATTACCGTACAGCTGGCCTTCAACTACGGCGGCAGGGATGAAATCACCACGGCAGTGCGGAAAATCGTGGCCTCCGGGGTGAAGCCAGAAAAAGTGACTGAAGCTCTGATTGGCCGGAACTTGTTCACCGCCGGCATCCCCGATCCAGATCTGATTATCCGCACCAGCGGCGAAATGCGCACGAGCAACTTCTTGATGTGGCAGAGCGCTTACGCGGAGTGGGTATTCCCCAGCACATACTGGCCAGATTTTAATGAAGATGTATTCAGGGAAATGCTGCGCGAATACAGCCGCAGAAACCGCCGTTTTGGAGGGTTAAGCTCCAAGTAATGTTCTGGACCCGTTTTAAATCCGCGTTGGTTTTTGTGCCGCTCATGCTTGCTGTTTCTTACCTGGGCGGCGCTGTTTATGCCGTGCTCATTCTGGCCGCTTTGGGGCTGGGAACCTGGGAGTATTGGCGTTTGCTTAAAACCATGGGCTATTTTGTCTCGTTTCCGCTCCTGTTGGGGGGCGTGTTGGCCTTGATGATCCTGCGTCTTTTCAGCGGTTTTGCTTTGATGGACCTGGCGCTGGTAGTAATCCTGATCGCTTCCGCAATAATCAGCCTGGACCGCTTCGAGAAGCAGGACGCGCAAGCCGTGCTCACCTTCGCCCTGCACGTTTCTGGCATTCTGTATATCGGCTGGCTGGGGGGATACTTTTTCTCTCTGCGGAGCCTGCCTAACGGCGCCTGGTGGACGATGCTGAGCCTGGGATTGGTGATGCTGGTGGACCTGGGCGCGTACCTTATTGGCGTCAAATATGGCAAACACAAGATTTTCCCGCGCCTCAGCCCGCGCAAAAGCTGGGAAGGCTATGCCGGCGGAGTATTATTTGGAGCTGGTTTTGGGGCTCTTTTAGCGCTCATTCTCCCTGCGGTGATGCCGGAGTTGGCGGTTTGGGAGGGCGCGCTGATGGGATTGGTGATTGGCGCCCTTACGCCCTTTGGAGATATTTTTGTCAGCATGCTCAAGCGCATTGCCGGCGTCAAAGACAGCGGCAACCTCATTCCTGGGCACGGCGGTATCCTGGACCGGACGGATACCTGGATTTGGGCGGTGATGCTTGGCTATTACCTGGCCCAACTTTTTTCTTGAGAATAAAAAAACCCCGCGCACAGGCGCGGGGTTTTCATTCGCATTGCTAAGCTTATGCCGAAAGGGCGGCATCCACAATTTCGCGTGCTTCCGCCTGGATGCGGGCCAGATGGTCCGCGCCTTTCAGACTCTCGGCGTAAATCTTGTAAATATCCTCTGTGCCCGACGGGCGCGCCGCAAACCAACCGAAGTCCGTGGTGACCTTCAGGCCGCCAATCGAAGCGTTGTTGCAGGGCGCTTTGGTGAGCTTGGCGGTGATTGGGTCACCCGCGAGCATATCGGCTTTGACCATGTCTGGGGAAAGCGCAGCCAACACGGCTTTTTCGCGCGCGCCAGTGGGGGCGTCCATGCGGGCGTACCAGCTTTCGCCCAGTTCTGCTTCCAATGCCTGGTAGTGCAGGCCGGGGTCTTTGCCGGTAACCGCCAGAATTTCAGCGGCAAGCAGGTTCAGGATGATGCCGTCTTTGTCGGTGGTCCAGGTCGCGCCGTTTTTGCGCAGGAAGGAAGCCCCCGCGCTCTCTTCGCCGCCAAAGCCAACGCTCCCATCCAGCAAGCCGGGCACAAACCATTTGAAGCCTACGGGCACTTCGCACAGGCGGCGGCCGATTTTTAGCGCGACTTTATCGATGATGGAGCTGGAAACCAGCGTTTTGCCAATCGCCGCATCCGGCGACCAGTTGGGTCGGTGTTGGAAGATATACCAGATGGCGACTGCCAGGTAGTGGTTGGGGTTCAGCAATCCCACGCTGGGGGTAACAATGCCGTGCCGGTCAAAGTCCACATCGTTTCCAAAGGCGATGTCGAATTTGTCCTTCATGTTCACCAGGTTGGCCATGGCGTATGGGCTCGAGCAGTCCATGCGGATTTTGCCGTCTTTATCCAGGGTCATAAAGGAGAAGGTGGGGTCCACGCGTTTATTGACCACTTCCAGCTTAAGGGCGTATTTTTCCGCGATTGGCTCCCAATAGCCAATGCCTGAACCCCCCAGCGGGTCAACGCCGATATGAATGCCGGACGCAGCGATGGCTTTCATGTTCACAACGCTGTCCAGGTCATTCACGTAGGGCGTGATGAGGTCAATGTGGTGGGTGGTGTCGGCTTTGAGCGCTTTTTCTAGCCCGAGCCGGCGCACTTCGCTCAGACCCCCACGGATGATTTCGTTCGCGCGGTTCTGAATCCATTTGGTGGTTTCGGTGTCCGCGGGGCCGCCGTTGGGTGGGTTGTACTTGAAGCCGCCGTCATCGGGCGGGTTATGGGAAGGCGAAATGACCACGCCATCCGCCAGGTCGTTCTGCCTGCTGGCGTTGTAGGTGAGGATGGCATGGGAAATAACCGGCGTGGGCGTGTAACGCATGTCCGCGTGGATCATGATTTCCATGCCGTTGCCGGCGAATACCTCAATCGCGCTGTAAAGCGCCGGCTCAGAAAGGGCGTGCGTATCCATCCCGATGAAGAGCGGACCGCTGATGCCGGCCAGCTTACGATACTCAAAAATCGCCTGGCTGATGGCCAGCACGTGGTCCTCATTAAAGCTGCCGCTGAGCGAGGAGCCGCGGTGTCCGCTGGTGCCGAAGACCACTGATTGATCTGGATTTTGTGGGTCTGGATGCAGGGTGTAATAGGCGGAAATCAGACGCGGGATGTTGACCAGCACGTCGAGCGGGGCGGGTTTACCGGCCAGGGGATGGATGGGCATAACTTCTCCTTTTATGCGGAAGCCGGCGGAAAGCCGCCTTCCTGAAACATTTCATTCAGCTCTTTGCGTTGGTTTGGGTATTCGCGGTTCTGGTTGTATTCGGAAAGGTCCCCGATTTTTCCCGGGTAGCCAATCGCGGCCATGCAGTGAATGCTGTATTCTTCCGGGATGTGCAGCTCAACGCGGGCTCGGTCGTGGTCAAAACCGCCCATCGGGTGCACAACCAATCCCATGGCAACCCCTTGCAGGGCCAGATTTTCAAACGCCAGGCCGGTATCAAAGGCGTGGGTGCTGATTTCCTTGCCTTTAGGTGAGATTCTATTGGAGAGCACAACCAGCAGCACGCTGGCACGCACGCTCCATTCCTGATTCCAGATATCCAGCAGCGAGAAGAAATGGTCAAACTGCTCGGTATTGCGGTGGGCGTAGAGAAAGTACCATTCCTGGAAATTGCCAGACGAGGGCGCCCAACGAGCGGCCTCAAACAGGCGCAAAAGCTCTTCCTGCGGCAAGGCTGCCCCGCTCATTGCCCGGGCAGACCAACGGTTAATAATGAAATCCTCAATTGGATAGAGGTTTTTTCGATAATCCCGCACCTTAATCTCAGAAATATTCATACAAGCTGCCTTTTGGGTATTTTTGTCTTACTGATGGAATTTTATCACAGCGCGAGCTAAAAAAAGACCCTGGAAGGGGTGCTTTCAGGGTCTTTTTATCGTTGGGACGTGCTGGTTTACTTGATGGCGTAGGTCAGGTTCACATCGTAAGTGATGACAATCTGCCCGGCGGAAATCGGTACTGAGGGTTCCAGGCCGGAGGCTCCGCCGCCGCCCATGCCGTACGCGCTGTAAGGCTGCACGTAACTCGAATTGGTGGCGCTGATGGCCTGCACTTCACCAAGCTGCACGCCGGCGACGCCAGCCACAGACAGGGCTTTGCTCTGAGCGTCTTTGATTGCCAGGTCGCGCGCGCTGGCGAGCGCGGTCTCGCGGTCTGCGATGTCAAAGTTGATGCCGTAGATGTTGTTCGCGCCTGAAGTGATCGCGACATCCAGCAGCTTGCCGAGCTTGCTCAGGTCCCGCACGGTGACGTAAACGGTATTATCTACCACATAGACTGTGCCAGTTATCTGACCCATGTTATCGTACTGCTGCATCGGGTACACATTGAAATTCGCGGTCTGAATATCCTTCACATCCACGCCTTCCGCCTGGAGAGCGTTGGAAATAGCAGTGGCCAGGGCGTTGTTGTTGCTCAGGGATGAGCTCACGTCCGGCGCTTCGCTGTGCACGCCAATATTGATGTAGGCGATATCCGGGACCAGAATTACTTTTCCGGTGCCATTAACGCTGAGCGTGCGCACGTTAGCAGCAGGTGCCGGGGCTTGCTGTTGGCCTTGGAATAACGCGCAGCCTGAAAGCGTCAGGGCTCCGACGAGTAGGACGGCGATGGCTAAAACAAAACTTTTGGTTTTCATGGTTAACTCCTTGTTATTTGCTGAGATTATGACGCACTGGACGCAAGCTTTGTTCCCGGAAATCTGAAAATTCACCGGAAGCCCGCGGAAAAGCAGCGCGCATTGGATATAATTAGGCACGGGGTTCTTTTCAAAACCTCTCAGAAAGAGAGCCATGCCAGTAAATTATCCGCAAATTGAAATCAGCCTGGCTGACTACGCCAGCAAGGAGAAAGACAATCAGGCTCTGCTGTTGGCTCAAAAAGAACAGCTCTGGCGGATGCTGTCTGAGCCTGAGCTGGAACTGGATGCCATGCGGGAAAAAATCTCCAGGGCGGAGACTTTGCTGCGCAATCTGTACTGCGCCAAACCGGTGGAGGAGCAGCTATTGACGCATAAAGCGCTGCCCGCGCTGCCGAAAGCTTACACGCTTATTGCCGCGGACGGCTCGCAAATTGTGCCAAACCGGCACAGGCCCGTGCAGTTCTGCGTGTTGAATATTGGGGTAATCAAGATTCAACGAGGTTCGGGTCTCGCGCCGGAAATCAGCGTTTTCAGCAGGCTTCTGGAGCACGAACGTTTGCTGACGGCTGAGGGTCATCTGGTCGGCGATGAGGACGTTTCCCTTTACCGGGATCTGGAAGAACGCCAGGTTCTGCTTGAGGCGGCAGTGCCGCAAGGTGACCCGATTATCACGCTCACGGACGGCCCGCTGGATGTGTATGAAAACGTCACCACCCGCAAGGAAAGGCAGGAATTGCAGAACACTGTTCGCACGATCCATCAACAGATCGAAGCGCGGGGAGTGCTCAGCGCTGGCTACATCGACAAACCGGGCTCGGAGCTGATCAGCCGGATGCTCAGCGTGCTGCATACGCCGGACGCGGAATTGGCTGCCTATGACGACACCAAACGCGAAATTCGCGGCATCAGCGATGCGGAATTATTGGAAGGCTTGCTTGGGGCTGGCGAGCGTTCGGCGGTATTTGAAGCCGTCACCAAGGGCGACAGCAAAGGCAGCCTGAAAGTGCATTTCTTTTATCTGAACGCGAGCGGCGCCGAACAGCGAAATTTGGCGCGGGTGGAATTCCCGGCCTGGGTAAGCGGCAATCCGCGCCTGGTGGATATGCTTCACAGCGTGATTTACCACGAAGCCATGGTGTTGGATACGCATCCTTACCCCTACGCGCTGCACCGCGCCCATGAGTTGGCGGTCATCACAATGCCCGAACATGAACAGGTGGAAGCGATGTTGGTGAGGGAGTTGGAGAAAGCTGGCGCGCGCGTCGGGAGACGCTCCAATAAAGACTGGAATAAAGGTCTGACGAGAGCATGAGGGATAAATGAACGATGAAAATAAGATACTAATAGGAAAACTACTGCGGGCGGATAACCGCGCGTTTGTGGCAGGCTGCCGCACCAGGGAATTAATCGCGCCAGCGCTTGGGGCCTTATGCAAGGTTCGGCTGGAGGATGGGCTGGAAATTTACGGTCTGATTAGCAACATTGTGATTAATGATGACAGCCTGGTCCGCCAGCTTGTTTCCGGCATCAGCATTCCTACGGAATACACCGAAGATAACCGCCACAATCGCAATCTTCCGGTGGAAATCAATGTGCTGTGCGTTGGGTTCCAGCAAGGCGGGCAAATTTATCATCGGCTGCCGCCGCGCCCACCCCTGAGCCTGGACGCGCTCTATTTGTGCGATGATGAAGAACTGGCGCGTTTCACCAGCACTGGCAGGTATGGTTACTTCCGCCATATTTTGCGCCTGGAAGACCAACCAGTGGAAGAGATTCTGACGGCGCATCTGGCCCGCGCCAGGCAGGCGCATGCCTCCAGAGGAGATTTGGACTGGTACACTGGCGCATGCAAGGAGCTGATTGTGCTGCTGCGGGATGATTACGTGGGCTTGATGAACGTGTTGAACGCGCTGGCAGCGTTGGAGTGAGGTGAAAATGGACGCGATGATGCACACAGCAGCAAACGAGATAGGTTATGTGGTTGGCGGCGGTTTGGAGGCCAACCTGCAGGTACGCCTGACGGTGCCCCCGCAGGAGGTGCAGGAAGGCTCTTTTGTGGTTATCGACAGCGGCGGATGGCGTTTTTATGGGTTGGTGACAGATTTGCAATTAGGTTCCACCAATCCGCGCTTTGCCGACGAGCAAAGCGAAGAGCGCCTGCCGCGCCAACTGGCTGAACTGCTGCACGGTCAGACCCTTTATACCAACCTGGCCGTGATGCCGGCGCTGATGTTGGAGCGCGGACCGGACCTGGAAACGGAGGAATACAGCCTGTGGAAAAACCAGCACCCGGATGAAGCCCTTCCCATGACGGTCAAGACCGTGCCAAGCCACCATTCGCCGGTGCTGCTGGCAGATGCCGCGGACATCGCCCAGATATTCGGGAAGGAAAACAACCAGGAAATCTTCTGCATCGGCTACACCCGCGAGCAAGGGCACCCGGTCTGTCTGAACCTGGATAAGTTTGTCAAACGCAGTTCCGGGATTTTCGGCACCACCGGCTCGGGCAAGTCCTTTTTGGCGCGCATGATATTGGCGGGCTTAATCCACGCGGACCATGCCGCGACACTGATTTTTGACATGCACAATGAGTACGGACCGGACAGCAGTTCTTCAGACACCGGACAAGCGGTGCCAGGTCTGAAGGGAAAATTCGATGCCAAGATACGGCTGGTGGGTTTGGGCGCGCGAACCTCCTTTGGAAAGCTCAACGCTGATTTCACCCTCGAAATCGCGCAGTCGGATATCACCAGCGAGGATGTTCTGCTGCTTACCCAGGCGCTGAACCTGAACGAAACCGCGCCGGTTGTGCTTGCCGCGCTTGAGCGGGAGTTTGGCAGCAGTTGGTTCAGCGAATTCCTGAACATGGAGACTGGCAGCACGGAGCAGGATGAAAACGGCAAAAGCGTCCCGGCGCCAAACAGCGTCGAATTCTGGGCAAACGGCAGCAACGTGCATCCCAAATCCGCCTTAGCTTTGCACCAAAAATTGGGGCGCCTGCAGGACAAAGCCTACCTGACGGCCGCCGCCAGCACCAAAGGCCTGGACGATATCATCGAAAACCTTGAGAACGGCAGGCACGTCGTCCTCTCTTTTGGCAAAAACAACAACGAGCTGGACTATTTGCTGGTCACCAATCTGATTACCCGCAAAATTCGCGACCATTGGGAAACGAAAACTGAAAACTTCCACGCGGGGAAAGGCAAGGAGCCGCGCCCGCTGGTGGTCGTCGTGGAAGAAGCGCATAAGTTGCTCAACCGCGAGATGGCTTCGCAGACCATCTTCAGCACCATTGCCCGCGAAATGCGCAAGTACTACGTCACCCTGCTCATCATCGACCAGCGCCCCTCGCAAATTTATGACGAGGTCATGTCCCAGTTGGGCACGCGCATTTCCGGCTCGCTGGGGGATGAAGACGACATCAACGCGGTGCTTTCCGGCCTGCCCGGCAGAGGCGCGCTGCGCGGCATGCTTTCCAAACTGCAGGCCAAGGAAGAAGCGCTCTTGCTGGGCTGGGGCGTGCCGATGCCTATCCCTATCCGCTCCCGAAGATACGACAACAGCTTCTGGGAAGCGCTCTTGCGGGACGAGCAGAAGCCAACAAGTTTTGAGGGCGCCAGCCGCAGCCTGGGATTTGGTGACGATGATACCGATTAAACTTTCCCTGTCTGGTTTTACCTCGTACCGCGAGCCGGTGGAGATTGACTTTTCCGGGTTGGACCTCGTGTGCATCTCCGGTCCGAACGGCGCGGGCAAATCCTCGCTATTGGATGCTATCACCTACGCGCTATATGGTCAGGCGCGCCGAAGGGACGAAGCTATCATCCACCACGCCAGCCAGAAAGCGGAAGTGAGCCTGGAGTTCGCGTATGAGCACCAGGTCTACCGTGTCACGCGTTCCATCACGCGCGGAAAAGGCACGCAGTTGGAATTCTATATTCGCAATCCAGAAAGCCAGAACCCCTGGAAAGTGCTGACGGAACGCACGCTGAGCGAAACCAATGCCAAAATCGAACGCACCCTGCGCCTGGATTACGAAACTTTCATTAACGCCTCCTTCTTCTTGCAGGGCAAAGCGGATTTGTTTGCCACGCAAAAACCGGCAGACCGAAAGCGCATCCTGAGCAATATTTTAGGGTTGGACAGCTGGGAAGACTACCGCAAACGTACCGCGGAACTGGTGAAAGAACGTCAGAGCGATGTGCGAATCAAAGATGAGCACCTGAAAGAAATCCAGGCTGAACTGGATGAAGAGCCAATGCGGCAATCCAATCTGCAGCTGCTTGAAGAAAGACTGAAGAACGCCAGGTCGGAAGTCCGTCTGGCACAGTCCGCGCTGGACCAAAAACGCGCGGTGGAACAGCGCCTTGAGAGCCACCGGCAGATTCTGGCCTTGCACGAAGAGCAGGAACGCAAAGCTGAGGACGCCCGGCAGGAGTCAATCCGCCGACTGGACGAAAATGAGACGAAGTTGGAGGGACTGCGGACGCAATTGGCAAACGCGCAGAACGTGGAAGCCGCCTTCAAAAAATTGGAGACCCTGCGCAAGCAATTAGCCAGCCTGGACGCGCTTTCTGAGCGCTTTCATCCGCTTGAACACCGCAAGCGCGACCTTGAAAATAAAATCGCGCTGGAACGGCAAAAACTGCTGGCGGAACAGACGCACCTGGAGCAAGAAAAACAACAGTTGCAGCTTGATGCGGCAGCCGATGCCGGACGCAAAGTCCAACAGGAGCAGCTGCACGCCCAAATAGCGCAGCTGGAAGAACGCGTGAGCCGCAAAGAATCTTTGGAGCTTGAAACCCAAAGCCTGCAAACGCAGCTTTCAGACCTTTCGGCGGAAAACGCTGGCATTGAACGCAAAGGCAAAGAACTCAGCGAGCGGCTGGAAAAGGTTCAACAAGTAGAAGGCGCGGAGTGCCCCTTGTGCGGGCAGCCGTTGGCTTTGCACGACCGCGAGCGCCTTGAACGGGAATTAAGCGAAGAGCGGCAGCTTCTACGCGAGCAATTCAGCCAGAATAAAGAGGAAATAAACCGCATTGCGCAGCGCCAACGCGCAATCGCGGAAGAACGCGCCCAGATTCAGAGCGATGAAAAGAAAGTCCAAAATCTGATAAGGCAGGCAGACCAGCTCGGTCAACTACTGAGCCAGCAGGCAGGCAGGGTTGAGTTGTTTGAAAAAACCAAAGCACCTATGCTGGAGCAAACGCGCGCTGCCCTTGAAGCCGAGAGCTTCTGCGCGCAAGAGCGGGCAGAGCGCGCGCAGATTCTTGTGGAAATGGCTGGACTGGCGTATGACCAGGAGGCGCACTCGCGCTTACGGGAAGAAACCCGGCAGGCGGAACCCGCGCAAACCGCCTATACCGAACTGCAGATTGCCCGCAGTTCGGTCGGGCAGTTGGAACAAAACGTCTTGGAACTGCGCGAAATCCTGGAAAAACAAGAAGCGGAGCTGAAGCGCGCCGCGGCGGAACGTTCCAATGCGGCCGCGGAATTGGCTGATATTGAAGGCAGCTTACCGGATATCCAGGTGACCGAGCAGTCACTTCGGGAGATGCAAGAAGCAGAAGCATCACTAAATCGTCAGGTTGGGGCTGCCCGCCAGAACTTGATGGTCTTGACTGACCAGAAAGACCGCAAAATCAGCCTGAGGAAAGAAAAGGAGCAGCTGAGCATTGAAATCGCGCGGCTGAAGGTGTTGGAACGGGCTTTTTCTAAGGACGGCGTGCCAGCAATGCTGATTGAACCAGCTCTCTCCGAGCTTTCGGAAGAGGCAAACCGCATCCTGCGCAAACTTTCAAATTACAGCATGAGCGTGAGTTTTATTACCCAGCGCGAACTGAAAGACAGCCGGCGCACGGATAAACTGGAAACTCTGGATATTCAAATCAGCGACGGCTCCTCCACGCGGGAATATGAAACCTATTCAGGCGGAGAAGCCTTCCGGATTAATTTTAGCATTCGCCTCGCGCTGGCGCGGCTGCTCTCGCGCCGCAGCGGCGCCCAACTGCGCACGCTGGTGATTGATGAGGGTTTTGGGAATCAGGACGCTGAGGGAAGGCAGCGGCTGGTGGAAGCCATTGGTCAGGTGCAGGAAGACTTTGCCATGATTGTAGTCATCACGCACATTGAGGAATTGCGGGAGCAATTCCCCAACCGGATTGAAGTGGAAAAGGGTCCCTCAGGATCGCGCGTCAGCGTCGTGCGCGGGTAATCTAAGAATTTCCCGCGATAAAGCGGCGTGAAAATCGGGCAGCGCGGCGCGAACCGACTTGCTCAGCCGCGCGGAGATTGGCTTGCCTGCAAACTGCGCGTCCAGGGCGCGCGCGATGGCAGAAGGCAGTGGCAGGGGCGGCTGATTGTCCTGGTAACGCCGGGCGAGCTGGGTTTTATCGTATTCCAGTACTCCGCGCTGTACCAGCAGGTAATAACGCATTAGCACCAAGGCGTGCTTGAGCAGTTCTGGAACAGCCCCCCGCGTGAAAAAATCTTCCCCTTGTTTGTCTTGCAGGTATTCCAGGTAGCGCTTGAAGGCGCAGGCAAAATCTTGCTTCGTCGGGGCTTCCAGCCTTTTTAGGTCTGGTTCTCCCCACAGCAGTTCACTCTGGGAAATGAGGCGCTGCGCAAAGTCTGCGTACGGAAAGAGCCCTGTAAGCGGGTCGCGCCTCAGGCGCGTTTCGTGCAGAAAGAGCAGTTCAATTTCGTATGGAGCAGCCTGAATGGCAAGAGCTTGCAGGCGTTCTTTTTCCGTTAACTGCGCCGCGGTAAACGTGTTTTCAAAAGAGGGAGCGCCCTGGAAGATGACAAGCACATCCAGGTCGCTTTGCCCAGGGCGAAAGTACCCCCCAGGCAAGGAGCCAATTGAAAATATCGCGCGGGTTTCAGTCAAGCCCAGCGCCTCAGCGCTGTTGGCAAAGTTCGCCAGTTCTATTCGGGCTGCTTCCAATGGCGCGGCGGAGGTCATCCGGCTGCCTCTCAGAGCGTCTCCGCGGGTTGGTTGGTCTTAATCCGCCCCAAAACTAACACGGAAAACAGGAATAAGAATCCATAGATGCTCATCAGCACCACAAAACCAGCCCCGTCGCCAATCGGGCCGCCAATGTAAGCGCCAATCGCGCCGGCGCCCGCTCCCGCCAGGTTGGAAATACCGAGGTAGCGCCCGGCCTGTTCGCGCGGGACCAGGCTGGTCCCCAGCGCCCAGTTGGCGGTATAAAAGATGCCGACTCCCAAGCCTACCAAAACACCACCTACATACATAACCGGAATGGCCGGAGATGCAATCACGACGGCTGTGCCGAGCGTGGCAAGGATGCCGCTGGCCGCAATTAAGGGTTTGGTGCCAAACCTATCGGTCAGCCAACCGCCAGGCAGCGCGGCTGCCAGGATTGCCACCCCGACAATCATCACCAGAAAAGCTGAAGGACCTGCCGCGGCGTTTCCCTGCAACTCTGGAAATCGCTCCTGGATGAAGTAGAGCAGAAAGCTGGCGAGATTGTTCGCGCCAACCAAAAAAGCCAGGCGATTGACCACCCACCAGGTAAAAGCCGGTTTTTGAGCGGCTTCCGCGCCCAGGCTGATGCGCATGGAAAAGATGACGCCCACGGCAACGGCAACGAGCATGCCTGCCGCGCCAATCGCGCCGGTCAGAAGCAGCCGGGAAATCCCAGGCAGGGTGTCCGCCAGCGGAACCAAGCGTTTGACAGCCTCTCCCGCCAGGAGGATGACGCCGGTGAAAAGGGCGGTCATGCCCACCAGCCGCCCGATAGCCGGCCAATCCATGGGCGAAGGGGCTTTTTCTTGGGGCGTTTCGCGGACGAACATGGCCAGGATGGTGCAGACGAGAAGCGTGGCAATGACGGTAATAATTGCCGCCCAGTAGTTGCCGGTTTTGACCATTTTGGAGACAAAGAAAGAAACAAAAATTAGCGGGAGCGGAAGTTCAAAAAGCGTTTTCAGCCCCGAGTAGCGTCCGCGCTGATTCTCCGGCACCAGGTCTGGAATGAGACCCTGCGCTGCGCCGTGGCCGATATTGGAAAAAATCATTGAAAGCAATACCGCGGCGAATAGCGCGGCATAACCTGCCTGCCCTTCCATCTGCGCGGCGATTACGCCAATGCCTATGAACGCGGCTGTTTCTAAAATTGTGCTGGCAAGCATAAACGGCCTGCGTTTGCCCCAGCGGAGGGTGCTGCGGTCCGAGAGCATGCCCATGACAGCTTGGACAAGCAGCGCAATCATTAATGAGTAAAGCCGGATGCTGCCGTAACTACTGCCTTTGGTCGCGTCCCCGACAAACTGCTGAACCAGCAGGGGCAGGATAAGCGGGGTGAGGGTTTGGCTGCGAACGGTCAGGCCAAGGTAATAGATATTGATGAAAATGCTATCGTACCAACGCAGGGACTTTTGCATGAAACCTCCAGGCAGCCACAAGCAGGGCGCAGGCTTAGTGTATGCCGCTAAAAAATCTGGATTGAAAACCGCGGTCCATTTCCCACGGGTAGATGATGTGCGCGTCTGTGGTGGCCGCGTAATAATCGGGGCGCAAGTTTCCGAATAAATTCCGATAGGGATTAAAGTGTAAGACGCAAGTGGAAGGGCTGGCGCCCGCGGACATGACGCGGTTTTTTACGGCTGTGATGGTGCGGCCAGAACCCCAGACGTCGTCCACAATCAGCACATTTTGGTCAGTCAGGTGGCTGGCCTCTGGAAATTGGAGAAACTTTGGCCAGGTGAGGAACTTAGATTGGGGGGTGGTGGGGGTGTGCGTTTCAGCCGGGAAGTCCACCGAAGCGGTGAAAAGCATCTGGATGTTCATTGCTTCGGCAAGCATGCCGCCTGGGATGATGCCGCCGCGCGTGACCATTACCATGACTGTGTAAACGCGATTAAACTGCGGGAGCAAGTGGTCTATCAGTCTTGAGACTTCGTCCCAGGTTATTATTTCATTGCGTTGGTTCATCACATCACCTGAGTTTCAGCTTTCCCGGCGATTCAGGCTCTTAGGCAAGCCCGGAGTTTTTGCGCGCGAAAATATTATAGCAGGTTTGGCGGGTCCACTTCCACAGTCCATCCCATCAGCGGCAGACCATTCAGAATTGAGGTTGGGTCGGGACCGCGCAGGATGATTTGCCAGCGGAAGCGACCAAATAGTTTGCGGGTATAGCAGGGCACCGGCCCGATAAAGTCGGTATGCGCCATCCCGAGCCCTTGAATCTCCGCGCGCAAAATTTCCGCCAGCAGTTCCGCTTCTTGCCGGCATTTGTCCTCGGAGGGGCTGCGGTATTCCAGCCGCACCAGCCGCGCGAAGGGCGGGTAACCCAGTTCGCGGCGGTGGGCAAGCTCCTGCGCGTAAAAAGAGGAAAAATCGTGCTTCGAGGCAGCTTGAATGACATAATTTTCAGGCTGGTAGGTCTGCATAATAACGCGCCCGCCCAAGGGGCTGCGCCCCGCGCGGCCGCTGACCTGCGTGAGGACCTGAAAACTGCGTTCCGCCGCGCGAAAGTCCGGGAGGTTCAGTCCAGTTTCCGCCAGGATGATGCCCACCAGCGTCACTAACGGCAAATCCAACCCTTTTGCCAGCATTTGCGTGCCAATCAGGATGTCCGCGCGATGCGCGCTGAAGTGGGAGAGTATCAACTCGTGGGCGTCGCGGGTGGTGGTTGTTTCAGCGTCCCAGCGCAGCAAGCGAGCCTGTGGAAACGCCAGCTGAACCAGCGCTTCCAGGCGCTCGGTGCCAATGCCCATCTGGCGAATCTGTTTACTGCCGCAGTGCGGGCATTTGGCCGGCATGCCGCGCGTGTAGCCGCAAATGTGGCAGAGTAGCCCGCCGCGGTCTTGATGGTAGACCAATGGGCTCAAATCCCGCGGACAGAGCAGCGCGCTGCCGCAATCGCGGCAAAACACATAGGTGGCGCTGCCTTTGCGGTTGAGGAAGAGGATGGCTTGCTGATTTTTCGTAAGCACTTTTTCGAGATTGGAGTGCAGCGCGCGCGAGAGCACGCTGGTATTGCCTTCTTTGAGCTCGGCGCGCATATCCACCACATCTACCGGCGGCAGTTCCAGGCTCAGCAGTTCGTCCTGGTCCGACGGTGGCAAGAGCTCGGCGTGCAGGCTGGCGGCTTGTTGGCGCAGGGTTTCGCGGTGCGCCAAAACGCGCCGGGGCAGTTCCAGGAGCTGCCAGGCGCCGGTTTGGGCCTTGTAATACTGACTGACGCGCGGCGTGGCGGAACCAAGTATCAGCGCGGCTCCGCAGATGCGCGCGTAGGCTTCTGCCGCTTCCACAGCGCGGTAGAACGGCTCCCGTTCAGTTTCGTCGTAAGACTCATGGTCGCACTCATCCAGGACGATGAGACCGATATCCGGGAGCGGTACAAAGAGCGCGCTGCGCGCCCCGACAATGATAGATAACTCGCCTTTGCGCGCGCGCCGCCAGGTGTCATAAAGTTCGCCTTCAGAAAGCTTGGAATGATAGAGACCCACGCGATTTGGGAAGCGCGCCATGTAACGACGCACTGCCTGGGGGGTCATCGCGATTTCAGGGACGAGGACAATCACCTGCCGTCCGCGCGCCAAAGTTTGCGCGACCGCGCGCAAATAAATTTCGGTCTTGCCCGAACCGGTGACGCCGTGCAGAAGGATGGGCTTGCTGCCGGGCGCGTCCAGCCGCGGCTGCAGCTGTTCCCAAACGCGCTGCTGGTCCTGTGTCAGCGCAGGAGGCTGCGCGGTCTCTGTACGCAAGCTTTCCAATGGGTCCCGCCAGACCTCGGTTTCGTTAAAATGCAGGTAATCCTGCTCGGCGAGGGCTTTCAGGTCCGCGTAAGCAGTGTTGGTTTGCGCGTAAATCCAGGAGAAATCCATCGGGAATGGTTCAGCCGCAAGCAGTTTTAGTATTTCCAGTCGGCGTTTGCCAGTTTCAGCGCGCGGGCTCAGTTCCTGTGGGTTCAGCGCGGCAACAGACGCGGGTGGAATGGTCAGTTGGGCAGTACGCACCACTTTTGGGCTCACGCGCGGTGGAGGGAAAACGCTCCTGGTGCGCACCAATCCGGCTTTGCGCAACCGTTCCAGGCTGCCGCGCCATTCCAGTTTTGGCAGGGCGTGGTCAATTTGAGCTCCGCGCAGGGGGCCCCCCCTTTTCTCCGCCAGCAGTTTGAGGAGGCGCGTTTGCAGTGGAGGCAGCTCCGTGGGGATATCATCTGCATCAGGGCTGCGTTCCACCAGAATATCCGCGCGCTGCGAAAGTCCGCGGGGGAGCATCAGGTTGACTGCCGCGCCCAGAGGCGCGAAGGTTTCCCGCGCCAGCCAACGCGTCAGCTGCAGCTGCTGCGGCGTGAGCACGGTGTCCTCTGAATTCAGCGAGAGGATTTCGAGGGTGTTTTCTACTTCGGGCTTTTCGAGCAGCGCTAGCACCACGCCCTGCACAATTTGTTTGCCAAAAGGCACCACGACCAGGCAGCCAGGCTGCAGCTTGCCCTGCAGTTCTGGCGGAATCGCGTAGTGGTAACTGCGGTCGATGGCCGCGAGATTGATGCTGATATCCGCGTATTGCATGCTGCTGACAGGCTGGGTATCCATCAAGGAATCACGATAATCAGGTATTCGGCTGAGAAAGACAAGCCCGCCTGGGCGATATCCGTTGGGATGGCCTGGTTCTGAAGCAGATAAGCGCTCCATGCCTCGGCCATACGGCTTTGGCTTGTAAGAATGTCGAAGGCGTCGTGGTCAAAAAAGGCGTCCAAGCGGGCAGCTTGCCCGCTGAGGCGAGACATATCCAGGTCCGCCTGTGCCCAATCGTCCGGGCGCCAGATAACCGGATGGTGCGCCAGCAGAATCACCCTTTCGGGCAGGTCGGCGAGCAGCTGCTCAAAATCGCTGAGGGTCATCTGTTGAAAAAGATTCTGGCGCTGGTCAAAAGGAAGCAGCCAGTCGGACTGTATGCGCCAGGGCTCAAACACCGCGTCGGAATTCTGACTGCGCAGATTAACAAAGGCGGCGCCGTCCGCCGGCAAAGCGCTGATTGGCACAGACTGCCCAAAGTAACCCGTGAGCACCAGTTTGGTTTCAATCGGTATCTGATTGTAGATATGGCTGACGCGCAAATAATAGATGGTCACATCCTTGTCGCGCACGCGGGCCGTTTCGGAGTGAATGCCGCGGTCTAAAAGTTGAAACGCGACTGTGGCAGAAAGGCTGAGCAAGCTGTTATCGTCGCGCAGTTCTCTGCGGCTTAGGTAGAAATAACTCCAGTTGACGGTGTTTGCCCCTCCGGCTTTAAGCGGAAAGAGCACTGCCGGGCGCGGCGGGATAGGCGTTGGGGTTTCGGTTGGCGTCGCGCTGGGCAGCGGCGTGGGCGTGTTGGTGAGTGTTGGCGTAGGCGAGGAGGTCGCGGTCGGGACTGGCGGTGGGGTGCTTGTGATGGTGGGCGTATAGGTCTGAGTTGGGACGCGGGTTGGCAAAGCGGTAGGCCGGCCTTCAAAACGCGGCTGGCAAGCAGCGCTTAGGAGCAGAATGCTGAGCAATACTATCAGCAGGGCAGCGCGCGGTGAGAAGAAAACTGAACGCCGCAAACGCCACCTCCTATACTGTTTTTGTAATAACTGCTGAAGCGTAACCCACCACGGAATCCGGATCGTGGGTTACATCCGCGGAAGTGCGGTAATCGGCGATGATAAGCTGATTGGCGTCCAAATTCTGGCAGGTTTGCAGCACAACCGCAATCGGGGCTGCGCCGCAGGCCTGACCCTGACCACTGGCGTTCAGGCGCAATAAAGCTTCTCCATCCATGGTCTCAAGCGCTCTCAGCACGCGGCCATCCAATTGCTTGGCTTGCTTCTCAGTAAAGAAATGGGAAAGGTCGCTGGAAGCGACAAGCAAGGTCTTTTCCTCAGGCGGGAGACCCAGCAGGTAAGTTGTCAGAACTTTAGCGAGAGCGCTGACAAGCGCTTGGGATTGGTCCACCAGCATCAGCGGAACTAATTGAAAACCGCCAGGAAGCACCACTTGCAGGAAGGGCAGCTCAATTTCCAGGGAATGCTCTCTGTCGCGGCGCACCGGCGCGATGCTAAGGCCAAAGCTCCCTAACAGGAGAATATCGAGCAGGGAGATTGCTTCGCGGTCTACTGGCACCATGCCCAGCGGGGTGGCATAGGCTTCGTGACCGCTGGTTAGCAGCGGCTGACGGTAATATTGGTGCGAAGGGGAGAGTAGGACGACGCGGGTGAAAGCGCTGCCAATAAGCGTTTTAAAGGCGTGCGCGGCGGTGAAACCGGAATAAACCAGGCCAGCATGCGGGACAATCAGCGCGCTGATATCCCCGGTGAGCTTTGGCGCGGAAGCTTTTTGTAAATAGCCTTCCACCAGCGCGCGCAAATCGTCTGGCTTACCAGGATACCAGGTGCCAGCGATAGGAGAGGGACGCGCGTCGGAGTAGACAGGGCTTTCCATACCTGTATTATAGCGCAAGCAAATACCGGAATGGATGCGTTGGGCTTGAATACTAAGCGAGCTGCCAGAAGGCAAGCAGATTTTGGGAGGCTAACGGAGAAAATCCCAGGGGTTCACACGCCCATAATCGTCGCTGCGCAGTTCAAAATGCAGATGTGGGCCGCTGGAATTGCCGGTGCTGCCGACTGTGCCGATGATATCGCCTTGATAGACTTCCTGACCGCAGCGCACGTCCACCGTGCTGAGATGCGCGTAGAGCGTTTGCCAGCCTTGGCCGTGGTCGATGACAATCATCTCGCCGTAGCCCCAGTCGTTCCAGCCAGCGTAGACCACCACGCCGTTGTCCGCGGCAGAAATTGGGTCGCCAATCTCTCCATGGATATCGATGCCAAAGTGATTGGCTTCGGGGTTGTAATCGTAGCCGGAGAGATAACGGCTTGGGACCGGCCAAATGAAATTGAGCGTGCCCATCACCCCGTCAAAAGAACCTGTGCAAGCGCCAGGACCGACATTAATTGCCGTGGCCGGGTCTTCTCTGGTGATGCGCGGCGTGCGCCAGTCCGGGAATTCGCCTTTGCCGCCCGGGACAATGAGCAGGGTGCCCGGAGCGATATTCGGCAGTGCAAAATCACCTATGGCCGCGGCGTTCAGATGATTGCCGGGATAATTAACAATAGCTTCGGGGGTCACGCCGTAAAATCCAGCTACGCCGTTCAAACCCTCACCCGCGCTCCAGCGGTGCAGCGTGCCGTCCACTGGCAGGATAAGCAGTTGCTGACCCGGGAAAACCATATGCGGGTCTTCGCCCAGAGTGTAGCGGTTGCCCCACAGGAGAGACTCGGGTTTGAGGCCGAACTTTTCCGCAATGGAAAAGAGGGTGTCCCCAGCCTGGATGATATAGGTAAGCAGTTCGGTGCGCCCACGCGAGGGCAGAATGGTATGCAATGAAACCTGCGGCGCAATGCCCAAGGGTTCCGCCTGTGGCTGCGCTTCTTTCTGAAAGGCAAGCGCGACCGCGGCTGGCGCGCTGGGCGTGAGCACTGACTGCGCTGGAACTTGTTCCTCGGGGGTGCTGCCGCTGACGCTGGCATAAAAACGGCTGAGAACGAGCAATACGCCCGCCAGCAGCAAAGCTGTGAACAGCGCGGAAGCAACCCGCAGCACGCGGTCGGCAATACCGAAGTTTATCAGCCTGGCCCACAAGCGCTGCAGTGGATAAGGGGACGCGGCAGGCTCTGTGCTGGTTTGGCCATCTTTTGGTGGAGGAATGGGGCTTTCCATCAGGCTGATAATAACATGAGTCCCAAAAACGTGGAAATTAGGCGCGCCGCGCTGTACAGCTGAGCGATTGCTTGTTTTATTGTCTCGCAGAGTATGGTTACGAGCCTATTTCTTCTGTTTGTAAAGATTCTTCACTTCGTTCAGAATGACAAGCATCAGGATGACCAGCTCTATATTTTCCTGAGAGCTGCCAAAGTGTCTCCGTTTAACCTGGAGTGCTATGATATTCGCTTCTGCCGCCTTTCACTTGATATAATCACAAATAGAGAAAGGACGGAAAAATGCACGCGCTAATCTCAACGCTACCAAAACCCTACGAAGACCAGGTGC
>JAGOML010000025.1:23622-25175 GCA_017993575.1 Anaerolineaceae bacterium
GTTTAACCTGGAGTGCTATGATATTCGCTTCTGCCGCCTTTCACTTGATATAATCACAAATAGAGAAAGGACGGAAAAATGCACGCGCTAATCTCAACGCTACCAAAACCCTACGAAGACCAGGTGCTGCGGATGTGGGACGCGTTGGAAGAACGTTTTGGGTCTAAGTACGTGCGCACGGCTACTGTGCCGCACTTCACCTGGCAGTTAGGAGATTCTTACGCGCTGGAATCGGTCATCCCGCTCTTGGAACAGCTCGCCGCGGAAGTGGACTCCTTTGACATTGTGGTGCAGGGCGTCGAGCACTTTGTGAGTCAGGCTCCGATTGTTTTTTTGGAGATTATTAAGAACCCCAGCCTTGTCAAAACGCATCTGGATATCTGGCAGCACATGGAAGCACACACCATTAACCCTAACCTGTTGTACAGCCCTGCGCTCTGGCATCCGCATATCTCATTAGCGGTTCAGGACCTGAGCTGGAAGGATCTGCCGGACGCGCTGGAGCTTATTCGGGGCAAGAATCTTGACTGGCGCGTGATGATTGACCACTTTTCAATCCTGAGGCAAGACCCGGACGGCGCGGTAACTCTCGAGCATCACTTTCAGTTCGGCAAAGGCCTGATTTATTGACCCCGCAGCCTGGCGTTTAGCGCTGCTGCTGCCTGCGCGGGTTTGGAGGATGTCACGCTCACTGCGGATAATCCTTGCCAGCTCGCGTACGCCCGCAGCGTTTTTGCCAATTCGTCCAGCAGCGCTTCTTCCGGGGATACTCCCTCTTCCAGAAACAGCTTGATAACTTCCAGCCGTTTTTCTTTGCGGCGCGCTTTAGCATCCAGGCGGCCGACCAAACTGCCTTTGTGCAAAATCGGCAGCATAAAGTAGCCGTATTTGCGCCTGGAGGCTGGCAGATAGCACTCCAGCTGGTAATCGAAGCCGAACAGCTGTTTGGTACGCGCGCGGTCAGAAATCAGGGGGTCGAATGGGGACAAGAGCGTGGTCGTTTGGGCCTGCAGGGAGGCAGCGCGGACTTGCTCAAGCAGAGCGAGGTTATCGGGGTGTACATATACTGGTTTGCCTTCCAACCCCGACACTTGCACCGGAAAGATATGACCTGCTGCCTGCAAATCCAATAGGATAGACGGAACCAGACGTTTGGGCAGGTAAAAGTAAGGCGCAACCCAGGGCTCGCGGGCAGCGCCCAAGGCTTTCACGCTCATCAAAACCAACTGGCGCAGCGCGTCTTCATAGGGCGGAATGCGCGCGTCGTCCCAATCCGGGAGGACGCGTTCGCGCAGGTCGTAGACGCGTTGAAAACCCTGGCGGCAGGCAATCATCACATCGCCCTGGTAGTACAGGTATTCCAGCGCGACCTTTTCCACCTTCCAGTCCCACCATTTGCCGCGCGGTCCCTCGCGCGCGAAATCGGAGGACTTGACCGCGCCATTTGCCTTCAGGTGGGCAAGGATTTCGGCGATAATATCGGGGTGTGTTTCTCCCCACTCGCGGATGTTATCCCAGCCAATGAAATTTTGGCGCATCAAGCTGCGGTAGAG